>JAZNIG010000001.1:0-16705 GCA_045577355.1 Faecousia sp.
GATACCGTAGGGCGGGGGTTTACTCCCATCGTAAATTTGTTTTATGGATTAAACGGAATAAATATGTGTTTTTTTACAGCCCCTCTGTATGCTATAGAATTATTTTACCAGCAACTCAGCGATTTGGATGCAGTTGGTGGCTGCGCCCTTGCGGACCTGGTCGCCGCAGCACCACAGGCTGATGCCGCAGGGGTCGGTCAGATCGGGACGAATCCGGCCCACAAACACGATATCCTGATCGGTGGTGTCCAGAGGCATAGGATAGACCTTGTTGGCAAGATCATCTACCAGACGGCAGCCGGGGGCGTTGGTGATCACTTCCCGAACCTGGGCAACCGTTACGGGCTTGTCAAAATGCAGGCTCACAGAGATGGAGTGGCTGCGGACAACAGGCACCCGGATACAGGTGCAGGTGACATTCAGCTCGGGCAGGTGCATGATCTTGCGGCCCTCGTTCTGCATCTTCATTTCTTCGCTGGTATAACCCTCAAAGGCTTCGCCGCCGATCTGGGGGATCAGGTTGTAGGCGATCTGGTAGGGGAAGATCTTGGGCTCATAGGTTTCACCCTTGGACAGGGCTTCCACCTCGCCCATCAGCTCAATGGGGCCACCCGCACCGGCGCCGGAGACAGCTTGGTATGTAGAGGCAGTCATAGAACGGATAGGGGAGAGCTGGTTCAGAGCGTTGACAGCAGTGATGGTGATAATGGTGGAGCAGTTGGGGTTACTAATGATGCCGTTATGCCACTTCACGTCCTCGGGGTTGACCTCGGGAACTACCAGAGGAACCTTGGGATCCATGCGGAATGCGGAGGAGTTATCTACAAACACCGCACCGGCCTTTACAATGGCAGGGGCAAACTGCTTGGCAATATCGTTCTCAGCAGCACCAAGAACAATGTCTACGCCCTCAAAGGCTTTGTCACAGGCCAGGCCGATGGTCACATCTTCGCCCTTGAACTTCAGGGTCTTACCCGCGCTGCGGGCGCTGGCCAGAGGAACCAACTTGCCCACGGGGAAGTTTCGCTCCTCCAGAATTTTGATCATTTCCTGTCCCACAGCGCCGGTAGCGCCCAGGACGGCTACAGTATAGGATTTCATATTAGTTACCTCCTGAATATGTTTGGCGGGGGGGGCAAGCCCCCGCCCTATAATTTGGACTTCATTTCACAAAGCTGTTGTACAGTACACGGATCGCTTCCTGGAAATCCTTGTTGTCCACGCCGAAGATGATGTTCAGCTCGTCAGGACCCTGGTTGATCATGCGGATGTTAATACCTGCCTGGCCCAGTGCCGCAAAGACCTTGCCGGAGGTGCCGGGACGGAAGGCCATCCGGCGGCCAACGGCAGCCACAACGGCAATCTTATCGTGAACCTCCAGGGAGTCCGGATGGACATCCTGCTGGATTTCACCCAAGACAGCGTACAGGTCGGAGGCAATGGCATCTGTAGCTACCACCACGGATACATTGTCAATGCCGTTGGGAACATAGTCAACGGAAATATTATACTTCTCCATAACGGACAGGACCTTCCGAAGGGTTCCCACCTCGTTGCTCAGCCCCCGTTTGGACAGGGAGATGATGGTGAAGTCCTTTTTGCCGGTAATGCCGGTGATGAACAGGTTGGGGTCGGCATCGGTGTCGAAGCTCTCCCGGATCATGGTGCCGGGATCCTCGGGGGCGTTGGTGTTGCGGATGTTCAGGGGGATATTCTTTTCCCGGACAGGGAAGATAGTGCCCTCATGCAGAACCTGAGCGCCGGAGTAGCTCAGCTCCCGGAGCTCGTCGTAAGTGACTTCGGGGATGGGCTGGGGATTGTCCACGATCCGAGGGTCTGCCATCAGGATGCCGGAAACATCGGTCCAGTTTTCATAAACATCCGCGTCCAGCGCGGCGGCTGCCAGCGCGCCGGTAATATCACTGCCGCCCCGGGAGAAGGTGCGGATCGCACCGTTGGGCATCACCCCATAGAAACCGGGTGTCACGATGCCGGTACCCTTAACCATAGAACGCAGGGCAGCATAGGAGATTTCTTCATTTACAGAGCCGTCCATATTGAATTTGACCCAATCGGCAGCATCCACGAACTGGAAGCCCAGAAGGGCGGCCATCAGCTTGGCGGAGAAATACTCACCCCGGCTGACGAGCGCATCTTGGGAGATGCTTTTGCTCATGAGCTGCTGCTTTAGGGCGGCAAACTCGGATTCCAAATCCAGATCCAGCTTTAAGTCGTCCCGGATCTGCAGATACCGGGAGGTTATCATGTCGAAGACTGGTGTGCAGTCCACACCGTATTGCAGATGAGCATAGCACAGGTACAGCAGGTCAGTGAGCTTGTGATCGTTCTTATCCCGCTTGCCAGCGGCAGAGACAACTACCACCCGGCGGGCATCATCAGCCAGCAGAATATCCCGCACTTTGCGGTATTGACCGGCGTCTGCCATGGAGGAGCCGCCGAATTTTGCAACTTTCAGCATATTTTACCTTCTTTCAGGAGGAGTTAATTTTCGTTAACGGGGAGCGCGGCGATAAAGGCATCAGGATGGTCCTTCAGCCAAGCGTGCATAGCCTTTACGGTTACGGGCTTGGTGATGATGGCGTCGCCCCAGGCGGCTTGCCGGTTCTCAGCCAGCCAGGCATCCTGCGCACCGCTGACATAGTAGCACAGTGTATCGGAGTTTACCGCACTGACTTTTTTTCCATAGGGACTGTAAAAGCCCTTGCCGGCCAGCACATCCGCGCAGTCCTGCACCACATTATATGCAGTGGGGTAACGGCCTGCGCCCTGACCGTAGAAGCTCATCCGGCCGGAGGCATTGCCTACCAAGGTAATTAAGTTGTAATTGGCGGGGACAGCCGCTTCCGGCTCGCCCTGACGGAACAGGGTGGGCTGGACATAGGCACTGATGGTATTGTCCTGATTCTTGCCGGTGGAGATCAGCTTGCAGACAAGACCGTGGGCCTTAAAGTTGGCGACGTCCTCGGCGCGAATATTGCGGATGCCGGCGGCAGGTACACTCTGGGGCTCCAGGCTTACGCCAAAGCCGATATTGGAGGACAGAATCAACTTGTGCCAGGTGTCAATGCCGTCCACGTCGGTGGAGGGATTGGCCTCAGCATAGCCCAGGGCCTGAGCCTGAGACAGCGCATCGGCATAGGTCAGACTCAGCCGGGTCATGGAATCCAGAATGTAGTTGCAGGTGCCGTTCATAATACCGCCCACACGGTGGATGGCCTGAACGCGGCGGGCACGCTCAAGCTCTGAGAGCCAGCCAATACCGCCGCCGACCGCGGCAGTGCAGCGGAAGTACACGCCTTTGCTTTCCGCCAGAGGAATCAGGTCATCGTAGAAGGCAGCCACCAGTGCTTTGTTAGAGGTGACAATGTTTTTTCCGGCTTCAATGGCAGCACGGACAAATTCATAAGCCGGATGCAGACCGCCCATAGCTTCCACCACCGTGTCGATAGAGTCATCGGTCAGCACATCCTGAAAATTTTTGGTTACTTGCGCATCGGGAAGGGAAATGTCTTCCAGACACACCACCTTTGCTACCTGCATATCAGAGCGGGCTGCGGTGATATCATAAACACCTCGGCCAACAATGCCAAAGCCCAGCAGACCAATTCGCATTTTGAAATCCTCCTAATATGTATTTCGTGACGAAAACACTTGCTTTTTAATAGGAAACAGTATATCATATAGTTGCAAAAAATGCAATAGTTGCAAAAAACAAGTATTGACAGGAAACTGCCGCGGATTTGTGCAGTTTTTCGTGTTTTTACAGGAGGTTCTTATGCTTTATCATTCTACACGCAGCAATGCTGCCCAGGTGGACAGTGCCCAGGCAGTGCTTTCCGGTCTGGCAGCGGACGGCGGCTTATATGTGCCTGCCAAGCTTCCCACAATCGATGTAGCGGCTTGCCTGAAGGAAGATACCATGGCAATGGCCAGCCGTATCATCGGTGCGATGTTGCCGGATTTTACAGATATGGACGTGCTGGTGCGCCGGGCCTACACCGGGAAATTTCAGACGGAAGAGCTGACACCTACTGTGGATACTGGGCGTTTTACCGTACTGGAGCTGTTCCGGGGCCCTACTTCTGCATTTAAGGATGTGGCACTATGCATGCTGCCTCAGCTTTTGACCGCAGCCAAGACCCAGAAGGGCATGGATGAAGATATTTTGATTTTAACTGCAACTTCCGGAGATACCGGTAAGGCCGCACTGGCCGGATTCCAGGATGTACCTGGGGTGAAGATCTGTGTGTTTTATCCCGATGGAGGCGTTTCCAGAGTCCAACGGGCCCAAATGGTCACCCAGGAGGGTAATAATGTGGCTGTTTGTGCGGTAAATGGGAACTTTGATGATGCACAGACCGGCGTGAAGAATATTTTTGCGGCGGCTGAGGATGGCAGATTGCCCGGGGGAAACCGGTGCCGTCTGTCCACGGCCAATTCCATCAATATCGGCCGCCTGGCACCGCAGATTACCTATTATTTCAAGGCTTATGCAGATCTTCTGAGCCGGGGCCAGATCAAAATGGGTGATCAGGTTAATTTTTGTGTGCCTACCGGTAATTTTGGCGATATTCTGGCTGGTTGGCTGGCTAAACAGCTGGGCCTGCCTGTGGGCAAGCTGGTCTGTGCGTCCAATGCCAACAATGTGCTGACTGACTTTATCCGCACCGGCACCTATGACCGCCGCCGTCCTTTACATAAGACCATATCTCCCTCAATGGATATTTTGGTGTCCTCTAATTTGGAGCGGCTTCTGTACTTTATGTCCCAGGGAAATACTGCGTTGGTTGCCCAATTGATGGCAACGCTGAACCGGGAGGGCGTGTACACTGTACCGGAGACACTGAAAAACGTTATCGCAGAGGAATTTTGGGCTGGCTTCTGCGATGATGACCGGGCAATCCGGACGATTGCCAAGGTTTGGGCAGAAAACAGCTATCTGTGTGACACCCATACGGCTACCGGCTGGGCCGTGGCGGAGGATTATGTGGATCAAACCGGTGATGACCGCCCCATGGTAGTGCTGTCCACCGCATCTCCCTACAAGTTCCCCGCAGCGGTGCTCTCCGCATTGGAGGACCCGCAGCAGATGGACGAATTTGCTATGATGAAGCGCCTGCAGGATAAGACCGGTGTTCCAATCCCTGCTAACCTGAGCGGCCTGCAGGAAAAGACCGAGCGCCACACCGGCGTGATAGAAAAAGAGAAAATGCTGGAATTTGTTATGGGCCTGTAAAGCTGATATTCGCATAAAAATGGGGCTGTAAAATAACTCGTATCAATATACGCAATAACCGGCGGGAGCAAGCCCCCGCCCTACAAACATCTCACGGAGATACCGTAGGGCGGGGGTTTACTCCCGCCGCAAATTTATTTTATGGATTAAACGGAATAAATATGCGTTTTTTACAGTCCCATTTTTATAAGATAAACTGCGAACGATATTCTTGCAAAAGGGGAAGACCAGGTTACTTCCCCTGTATCCATAACCCAACACAAAGTTACTTTCTTTCCAGCAGTGCACATTCCCTGCTTTGGCAGGTGAACAGGATGACCTGCTTCTTTTCCGCACACATCTGCAGGATTTGCATAGCGGATGCCAAGCGAGTATCGTCAAAACGCACCAGCACATCGTCCAAAATCAGCGGTGCATCCGGGGTTAGTTCTTCCGCTACTGCCAGGCGTAACGCCAGATATAACTGATCCACAGTGCCGTCACTGCGCCACAATGCTCCATGCATTGTGTCCTCTCCCTGCGCGCCTGCACGCAGGCTCAAATCCTCACCCAGAGATAACCGGTCATAGCGGCTGCCCGTTAAGACCCCAAAGAGCTCCTGGGTTCGCCGGGATATTCTGGGTGCAAACCGCCGCTGCAGCTCTTTGGATGCTTCCTGCAAGGCGATTTGGGCAATTTCCAATGCTGCATAGGTATCTTCCAATCTGGCAAGCCGGGTGTTCACTGCATCCAACTGCTGCTGCAGCGGCGCTTCCAGCCCCAAGGCTTCTATCTGTCCCTGACAGTGTCCCAGCTTCAGCTGCAGCTGATGTCTCTCGAATTCTGCATCAGACAGAAGCCTTGCCGTCTCCGATTGTGTAAAGGTTAAGGTGTCCGGAAACGCCGGCTGTAGGGGCTGCTCCCGGTCAGTGTCAAAGGAACGGATGAGTTCCTCCATCCGCCGCTGCTCCCGCATGGCGTCAGCTAACGCTTTATGCTGCTCTAAAGAAGTCTTCCATTCCTGTTCCCGCTGTATATAAGAAGCCCCTTCTGTCAGGTCAAGCAAATGCCCATTGAGGGTTTTTAGCTGTTCCTGCAGAAGCGTCCCTTCATTACTGTAGGCAGCCATGGCCTCTTCATAACGAAGCTGTGCCTGTACATATTGCCGGGCAGCATCCTCCCACTGAGAAGGCACCCATGGACGGTAACGCTCCAAAAGACGTTCGCGAAGGATTTGCGCTTCCGTATTCTTTCGTTTCTCCACATTCCAAAGAACCACGCCTCCGAACAGACACCCAATTCCCAAAACCAGGAGCACAAGTCCCGGGAGCTGCATATTTGCAACCAAAGCCAGGATGCTTGTCAAAACAAGGGCAATACCTGCAAACATTGGCCAGTTTATGTTTTTTTTCTTTGCCTTTTCGCAGGCTTCGTATGCGGCTGTATCTGCCTGCGCCTGTTTGATTGCCTGCTCTCCGGTGCAGCCCAGGAAGGGGGATGGAGAGACGGGAGCCACAGGTGGGGCAGGCCGCATCTGAGTTTGCATTTGCAGGGCTTCCTTTTGCTCCCGCAGTTGTTGAAGGTGAGAGAGTTTTTGCAGCAGCTCCTCTGCACTGGGTATCCCGGCACATTGGGCTTTTAATTGCTGGACCTGAGATGCTACCTGTTCCAGCTGCAAGCGGGCAGCAGCGGCTTTTTGGACATGGTCCTGGGCTGCCGCATATTCCAATGCAGCCTGATGGTTTTCCAGGTTTTGAATATGTTTCCCTAAGCTCTCCTGACGGAGTTGGATCCGCTGGGACTGTTCCCGAAGCTGCTGGATCTGGCGAAGCTTGTCCTCCAGTTCCTCCCGCTGGTATTCAGCCTTGGGAATCAGACCGTTAGCGCGGTTAGACCTGCACTGGTTTTTTAAATCCCGCAGTTTCTGAGCCAGCGCATCGCTGGCGCCGCTTTCATCTCCGGTGGTAACCAGTGCATTTAACCGCCGCCGCAAGGATTCATCCTGGGTTACGGGCAGATCAGCCAGCCGCAGAAACCCTGCCCGGGTAAACACACTTTTTTCTACACCTAAAAGGGTTTGTCCGCAGTTAGCGGCTGTCAGCTCCGGGATATCTAGACCGGTAGCCGTTTCATAGGCCCGAAACTGTCCGAAAACACTACGGCCACGGGTAGAACGTTCAATGGTAATATCCCGCCCTTCCCAGCACAAGTCGATCCGTCCGGACATGGGGCTGCCGGACCAGGGGGCATAGCGCTCCTTGTCTGCCAAGGAATCCTGCCTTGTCCGCTCCCGGGTGTCGATGCCGTAGAGCATGGCAACCAGAAACGCACACCAGGTACTCTTACCCCACTCATTGGGTGCTTCTATAATGTTCAGGCCCGGCCTGAGGGTCAATACTGCATGCTCTAATTTGCCAAAGGTGGCGGTCATTTCGTAGATTGTCATGGCAGGCGCACCTCCTGTCCATCCAGAATCTGGCGGCTGATGCGGGCAGCCAGACGGATTCGCCGTTGCTGGTCCTGGTCACTGCCTGTCAGTGCGTCCTGTAAAAGCTGAAAATAAGTACCCGCAAAAGAATCCTCTCCTGCGCTGGCCCAAATATCTACAGGCGCAGTAGTCTTATCCCGCAGCTCCAGATTGGGAAAGTGGGAGAATTGTGTTATCAGCCTGGCCATATCAATTGGATGGCTGGGGCCGGTCAGGGTAATGCGATAAAAGTGGTCATTTCCCACGGCCGGGAGGACAGAGGCCACACTGGCTGCGGCATCCTCCAGCACGTCAATATCCAGATCATAAAATCTGGGTGTGTCCAATGGGACAAATTTGGCAGAGGCACTGTCCTCTAATGTTACGATCAGCACGCCCTTTTCGCCCTGCTCGTCGTAGCCACGGCTCATGGGACAGCCGGGCCAGGCGCACAGCGTATTGCCTGCATGGAAGGAGCCACTCTTGTGAATATGGCCCAGGGCCAAATAGCTAAGGCCCGAAGCCTTTACCTGCTGCTTGGTAATGGGACAGTAGGGGGAGTTTACCTGGGTGGGATCTCCATGAAGTATCCCTACAGTATAAGGCCAATCCTCATCTGCCCGAAAGCCCTCCAACAGGCCGGGACAGTCCATGGAAGAAAAGCCCGCGCCGTATACCCGACAGTTTAGCGCCGGCAGTGTCACAGATTCAATCACCGGCTGGGTAAAAATGCAGACATTTTCCGGCCAACTTTTGGTCAACCAGGGGCTGTCAGCACCCAAATAATCGTGGTTGCCGGGTGCGATAAATACGGGTACCGCTACTGCTTCCAGCGCGGTGCGCACAGCCTCATAGCTGTCTAACGTAAAGGGCCCATCAAACAGATCTCCCGACAGGGCCACCATATCACATTTTTCAGCCTGACATATTTCTGCTATTTGACCGGGAATTTTTAAAAGAGCCCGGCGAAGAAGCTCCACCTGCTCGGGATTTCTGCCCTGGAAGGGAGAGTCCAGATGCCAGTCAGCGCTGTGAAGAATTTTCATCAGTAATATCCACCCTTTCCACTTTCCGGCATAACCCGGTAGTCACGTCCACGGTAAATAAAACAGCTTCCAGTTTGGTGGGTCCCGCTGCCCACTGGTAGCGGCTGGTCAGATCGCCCCGGAATTTGGCGATAGACAGCTCTGGACGAATTCCCAAAACGGAATATCTGGGGCCGGTCATACCCAAGTCGGAAACATACCCTGTTCCGTTAGGCAGTACCTGGGTATCTGCGGTAGGCACATGGGTGTGCGTGCCCCACAGGGCACTGACGCGACCATCGAGCATATAACCCATAGCCAGTTTTTCGGAAGTAGCCTCTGCATGCATTTCAACAAAAATCAGCTTAGTTTTCAGGTCCTTCAGAATTTTCTCTACCTGCAAGAAAGGATTGTCCGGCGTATAATCCATATTGACCCGGCCTTGCAGGTTGATGACCGCCACTGGGCCGCATCGGGAGTCGAAAATACCCCAACCCCTGCCGGGAGATTGCGGTGCGTAGTTGGCGGGCCGTAGAATTCGGGAGTTGTCCTCCATATAGTCTACGATTTCCCGCTTCCCAAAGGCGTGATTTCCAAGGGTGATTATATCCGCGCCAGCATCCAGAATATCCTCTGCCTGGCGAGTTGTAATACCGACTACGCTGGCATTTTCACCGTTGACTACCACAAAATCCGCATTTGTTTTTCGCTTCAGCTGCCGCAAACTCCGGCAGACTCGATCCATACCTGGATTACCTACCACATCGCCAATAGCCAAAACTTTAAAATCCATAGGTTTCTCCATTCCAATATCCATTTACTTCACCGATTTTGCATATTCCGACGGTGTAATCCCAAATTTGGCTTTGAACTGCCGAGAGAAGTGGTGAATGGTGGAATATTGCAGCGCGGTGGCGATCTCAGTAAAGTTCATATCCCCTTCCCGAATCATCTGCTTGCTCTCCTGCAGCTTGATGCGCCGGATGTACTCGCCGGGGGATATTTGCAAATGCTTATGAAACAGGGCTGTCAAATAACTGGTGCTCACATCCACATTTCTTGCTACCAGCGGTACTGATAATTTTTCCCGCACATGTGCACCAATATACTGCTGTGCCCTGCGAATGATCTCATTTTCGTTGTTGATGCAGTGCGTAGGCTGCAGCTTATCATTGGATTCATCCTCTGTCCGCAATAGGGTAATCAGCAGGATTGACAACAGGCTTACGATCATATCATTGGCATATTTCCCCATCCGTTCCTGCTCCCGCAGCATTTGCTGCAGTAGGGTGATGGCCTTCTGAGGGGATTTGAATTTACGATTCAGAAGGCTGGAAATGTCACAGCCGGAGACATCGAAGGAAATCGTCACATACCGAGGTGCCACACCAATGTCCGCATACTGCATATGCCACTGGCCGGGCCCATACAGGACCATATCCCCCTGATTCAATTCCAGATCCAGTCCATCCGCCACCGAGTGTATGGAGCCCTGATCCACATAGGTTAATTCCACTCTGGAATGTGCTTCTCCGGGGAACAGAAAGCCCTGCTCCTTCTCATGGTAAAAGAAGGTATATAAGCAGTCGATCTTCAATTGAGGTCGGATCTCAAAATTTCCCAAAGCTGTTCTTGTTTCCAACTCACGGGGAAGTGAGCAGCCCGCCATTTGCACAGAAGCCTTGCTTTGAAAGGCAGTCAGCGCAAACCAAACACCCTTGCGGATTTGCACGGACTTGTCCAGATAAAAGTCCCGATAACATTGCCCATCTGTGGATACAGACAGAACCGTCTGACCGGATTCACCGCTCAGCCAGGTATCTGCCATGGTCTGGTATATATAGGTATTCTCGGATGCCAGTGGGATGGAGTGGTGATTCATCTGCACGGAGAGTGACTCCTTTTCAGGCAAAATGGTACCAAACTCCCGAAAATTCACTTGGTTTAGATTCCAAATCATTTAGAATACCTCCTATAAAACGCAGAATAGCGTCACTATTGCGTGACGCTATCATTATACTGCGAATAATTGAAAATGGCAAATACTATTTTGCATAAATTTCCGGTTACCGTTGATATTCAAACTCCATGTCGTAAATATCTACCACGTCTCCATCCTGAATGCCCATTTCCTCCAGCCGGGCAAATAAACCGCATTTCCGAAGCTGCTGATCAAAGTAGTTACGGGATTCGTAATCGTCAAAGTTGATGTTCATTACCAGCCGCTCCAGCCAGGTTCCGGTTACCACCCAGGTGCTGCCCAGGTGCTCGATTTCCAGTTGAGTCGGATCACCGGCACTCTCAATGACCTCCACGTACTCCGGTTCATAAATGGTCACCGGCGGCAGCGTCCGCAGCTTTTCCGCTACCACCCGCATCAGATTCCGAGTTCCCTGAGTCGTGCCCGCGGAAATCTCATACAGCTCACAGCCAGCCGCCTCCACATGGGCACGCAGCCGCTCCAGATTGTCTGATTCCGGCATCAGCAGGTCGGTCTTGTTGGCTGCTACGATCATAGGCCGGTTGCTCAGATCTACCGAGTAATTTTCCAATTCCGCGCAAATAGCATTAAAATCCTCCACCGGATCCCGGCCCTCAGAGCCGGATACATCGATCACATGCACCAACAGCCGGCAGCGGTCGATATGCCGCAGGAAATCATGTCCAAGACCCGCGCCTTCTGCCGCGCCCTCTATAATACCGGGGATATCTGCCATTACAAAGGACACGCCTTCATCCACATAGATCACACCCAGATTGGGGAACAGGGTGGTGAAGTGATAGTTTGCAATTTTAGGCCGGGCATTGGAAGTGACGGACAGAAGGGTAGATTTGCCCACATTGGGGAAGCCCACCAGACCCACATCTGCCAAAAGCTTCAGCTCCAGCACCACATCCCGCTCCTGACCCTTCAGTCCTGCCTTGGCAAAACGGGGCACCTGGCGGGTGGGTGTGGCATAATGGGCATTGCCCCAACCACCTCGGCCGCCCTTGGCCAGAATAAAATCCTCGCCGGTAGACATGTCCACGATGATCGCATTGGTTCCCGCATCCCGGACTACAGTGCCTCTGGGGACCTGAATGATGAGTGGTTCACCCCGTTTACCACTCATTTTCCGTCCCTGTCCGTTCTCGCCGGACTGGGCGGCATATTTGCGCTTATAGCGAAAATCCAACAGGGTGGACAGATTATCATTGACCCGCAGGATCACACTGCCGCCGTGTCCGCCGTCACCGCCATCCGGGCCGCCGGCTGCCACATATTTCTCCCGGTGAAAGGCCACCGCGCCATCACCGCCCCGGCCGCCAACCACCGTGATCCGTACCTTATCTACAAACATTTCCATAATCGTTCTCCTTAGAAAAAGGTTAGCTTATGTTGTCATAAATTTGTATTTATCGAGGATTTTTAGCACGGCGTTTGTAGGGCGGGGGCTTGCTCCCGCCGCCCGATAACCTACTGGTTTAAACGGCGGGAGCAAGCCCCCGCCCTACAATAGGGAATGCCAAACAGAGCGACAAACTGAAATTTATCACAGCACAAATATGAAGAAAGGGCTGCTGCAATTCTGCAGCAGCCCTTTACAAGCAATACGTGTTCGTGATTACTGCTCCACAGCGTAAACGGAGCACTGACGGCGATCCTTGCCCTTGCGCTCGAACTTGACAGTACCGTCAATCAGCGCGAACAGGGTGTCATCGCTGCCGATACCCACATTAACACCGGGGTGGATGTGGGTGCCTCTCTGGCGAACCAGGATGTTGCCAGCCAGAACGAACTGACCGTCAGCACGCTTTACGCCCAGACGCTTCGCCTCGGAATCACGACCGTTCTTGGTAGAACCGCCGCCCTTATGGTGCGCGAAAAACTGAATACCAATCTTCAGCATGGTGTTACACCTCCAAAACTTCGATATAATCAGGATAATCATCCCGCATGCTGCACAGGGTAAGCATCATTCCGGCAAGGACTGCCTGAACAGCTTCCTCTTCATCGCAGGAGGCGGGGAGGGTCAGGGTGACTCTTGCGTCCTCCTCCTTGACCCGGACCTTGGCCTTTGCGCCACACACCTCGTTGATGGTGGCTTCTGCCATAGTCACAACAGCGGAGACAGCCGCACAGACAATATCAGCACCGGCCTCGGCATAGCCGCTGTGACCGGAAACGGAAAAGCCCGTAATTCTGTCTTCCTCAGTAAAAAACTCGCATCTAGTCATAATTACAGAGCGATCTTGGTGATCTCCACCTTGGTATAGGGCTGGCGGTGGCCGATCTTCTTCTTCTCGTTCTTCTTAGCCTTGTACTTCAGAACGGTGATCTTCTTGCCCTTGCCGTTCTTGACAACCTTGGCTTCCACAGAAGCGCCGTCCACTGTGGGAGCGCCGATCTTGGAATTTTCGCCGTCCAGCACTGCCAGAACCTGGTCGAACTTCACGGTAGCTTCAGCCTCTGCCTCCAGCTTCTCGATGTACAGAACATCACCCTCGGAGACGGTGTACTGCTTGCCACCGGTCACAATAACTGCCTTCATTTGTTTTCACCTACTTTATAATGTGTAGTCTCGCTCTAAAGGCGGGCACATTTGGGCGCACCACTTAAACCTCTTCAATGCGGCTGGTCTATTTTAGCAAAGCTTCCTCAAAAAGTCAAGTGTTTTTCTTAACTTAATATTGCCTTTTTATTGGTTTTTTGCTATACTGACCCCAAGATACCAACTCAGGAGCCGAAAATGAAACGATTCTTATGTTTGTTTTTTATATGTGCCCTGCTACTTACCTTATCCGGCTGTAATTCTCCTGTCCAGAAGACGGTTTTTGCCATGGACACGGTCATGGACCTGAAGGTCTGGGGGGCGGATGCGGACGAGGCACTGGGTTCTCTCAGCCATATGATGAAAACCTTGGATGATACCTGGTCTGCCACTAAGGAGAACGCTATTCCCAGTATCTTGAACAGCGGAGGCATTGTGGATGAGCCTTTACTGGATCAAATCCAGCGCCTTTCTCAACGTACCGGTGGCGCATTTGACCCCCAGCTAGGTGCGGTGAGCAAGCTTTGGGGCTTCTTTTCCGGCGAATATCGTGTCCCCACCCGAACCGAGATTCATGCTGCACGTAAAACTCCCAACTGGGACTTCGGTGCGGCCATTAAAGGCCATGCCGGTGATGCCGCAGTTGCCCTCTTGGAGGGAATGGCCATTGACCGGGCGATCTTGAATCTGGGCGGAAATATTCAGACTTACGGTGAAAAAGCGGATGGGACCCCCTGGCAGATCGGTATTCAAAACCCTAGGGGAGATAATTACGTGGGTGTCGTATCCGTAACCGGCACTGCCGCTGTGGTCACATCCGGAGATTACCAACGGTACTTTGAACAAGACGGTGTACGTTACCACCACATTATAGACCCGAAAACTGGGTGCCCCGCTGCCTCGGGGCTTTCGTCCGTCACTGTGATTTGTTCCAGTGGGCTGACCGCTGATGTGCTTTCCACTGCCTTGTTTGTTATGGGGTTGGAAAAAGGAGTGCAATTCTGGCAGCAGAGCGAGGATTTTGAAGCGGTATTTATTACTACAGAGGGCCGCATTTATGCCACAGCGGGCGCTGCTCTGTCCGGCTGTGAATATGAGGTGATCACCCGTGAAAACTAAAGTCTGGATTGTACTGACGGCAGCACTGGTACTGATCTGCCTGGGGCTCACCCTATGGCTGTTTTGGCCTAGTCAACCAGCCAGTACCGTCAAGATCATCTCCCATGGGAAGGTGCTGTATACTTTGCCTTTGAGCGTGGATCTAACACTGCAGGTCCCATCCGAAAGCGGTTTCAATACGATTACCATCCGAGATAGAAGAGTGGCGGTTACGGAAGCAGACTGCCCGGACGGTTACTGCATGGCCCGGGGGTTCTGCGATGGCGGTGCCCAGATTGTGTGTTTGCCAAACCGTCTGGTTATCCAATTTTTCGGAGAACAGGCCATTGACGGCGTTGCTGGATAACCGTCGTTTTGGAAATAATGGCAGAGGATGGGTATACAACCTGAAAAGATTCATGTTATTAATTTACCGGACAGATTCCTGTGGATCCGACTACCGGTGGTATCCCAGTGGGAGGCGGTTCAGAGCTGCAAAAATGTGGGCGCGATTTTGGCAGCCAAGGAACTGCCCAAGGGTGTGCTTTGTAAGGCTGAGGCGATCGCAGCAAAGTAATACGGGAAAAAGCAGATGGGTGTATGTGCCATCTGCTTTTTGTAATGCAAGCACGCTGGGGCAGTTGAGTGGTGCGGTTTCGGCGAATTCCCCTTGCAAAAGCGGGCATTTAAAGGTATGATAAGGTTATCAAAAGCGGGAGGTATGTTTATGAAGCGGAAAATTCATGTTTGGGACTATGCGGGGGAGATATTGGAGACCATAGGCAAAGGCGTGCTTCTGACTGCTAAGGCTGATGGGAAGGTGAATACCATGACCATTGGTTGGGGGACCCTGGGCATTGAGTGGGGAAAACCTATTTTTACAGTGTTTGTCCGCAAAAGCCGGTATACCAAGCAGCTTCTGGACAAAAATGGTGAATTTACTATCAATGTGCCCTATGGGGAATTGGATAAAAGCATTCTGGGGTTCTGCGGTACAAAATCCGGCAGAGACGTGGATAAGATTCAGGCCATGGCGCTTACATTAGAGGAGCCGCTGACTGTCAGTGTGCCGGCGATCCGACAGCTCCCGCTGACACTGGAGTGCAAGGTCATTTACAAGCAAGACCAGGATCCGCAGGCTATTGACCCGGAGAGTGATGGACGCTATTATGCAAAGGGTACGCCCAATGAAGGGGATTATCATACCGCTTACTACGGTGAGATTACTGCGGCGTACATTGTGGAGTGATTGACACAAAACGGATATTGGGGTATAATAAGGAAACTGCATGAGCAGAAAAGTATACCTAAGGATGCGATCAAATGATGAAATCGATTGGTGTTTTAGGCGCGGGCACATGGGGAATGGCTCTGGCCAGAATGCTTTGTAACAGCGGCCATCAGGTAACAGTTTGGTCTGCTATTGAAAAAGAAATTGACGAATTTTCTGCAACCCGGCGGCATCCCAATCTGCCGGGAATGGTGATCCCGAAGGAGCTGCACTTTACCAAGGAAATTGCGGATGCTTGCATGAACAAGGACGTGCTGCTGTTTGCAGTGCCGTCAGTCTTTGTGCGGGCGACTGCCAGGAAAGCGGCTCCGTTTATTGCCGATGGGCAGATCATTGTGGATGTGGCGAAGGGTATTGAGGCGGATACGCTGTTGACCATGACCGAGATCATTGGACAGGAAGTGAACCCCTCTGTTAAGCTGGTTGCTCTGTCAGGTCCTACCCATGCGGAAGAGGTGGCAAGAGATCTTCCGACCACTATCGTTTCTGCCTGTAGCGATCTGGAGGCGGCCCGACAGGTGCAGGAGATCTTTTCAAGCACCTGCATGCGAGTTTATACCAACGACGATGTGAAGGGCGTGGAATTGTGCGGCGCCTTGAAAAATGTAATTGCGCTGGCTGCCGGCGTGGCGACGGGTATGGGCTATGGTGACAATACAAAGGCTGCCTTGATCACAAGAGGTATGGCCGAGGTATCCAGACTGGGTGTGGCAATGGGCTGCAGAGAGCAGACCTTTGGCGGTCTTGCAGGTATTGGCGATTTGATCGTCACGGCCACAAGTCAGCACAGCCGCAATAACCGCTGCGGAATGCTGCTGGGACAGGGCGTATCTGTTGCGGAAGCGGTGAAGCAGGTCGGCATGGTAGTGGAAGGCTTAAACGCTCTGCCGGCTGCCATTCAGTTAAAGGAAACCTACCGGGTAGAAATGCCTATTGTGGAAGCAGTTTACGGAATTTTATATAAAGGTTTAAAACCAGAAAAAGCTGTAGATATGTTAATGAATAGAGCTAAGAAAAGTGAAGATTAAGAATATATATAACAAAATTGTTAATAAT
>JAZNIG010000002.1:0-21468 GCA_045577355.1 Faecousia sp.
CATTATTCCAATTCAAACGCGCCGGTATAGAGCTGATAGTAGGTGCCCTTTTCAGCGATCAGATCCTCATGGGTGCCCCGCTCGATGATACGTCCATGATCCAGCACCATAATACAGTCGGAGTTCATAACCGTAGACAGCCGGTGGGCGATCACGAAGGTGGTACGTCCCTGCATCAGCGCGTCCATTCCCTTCTGGACCAGGGCCTCTGTACGGGTATCGATAGAAGAGGTGGCCTCATCCAGGATCATCACCGGGGGATCTGCCACTGCCGCCCGGGCAATAGCAATGAGCTGTCGCTGACCCTGGGAGAGCTGTGCGCCGTTGCCTGTAAGCATGGTGTCATAGCCCTCGGGCAGGCGGGTAATGAAATCGTGGGCATTGGCTGTTTTGGCAGCCTGGATACATTCTTCATTGGTAGCATCCAGCTTGCCGTAGCGGATATTATCCATCACCGTACCGGTGAACAGGTTGGTATCCTGCAGCACCACGCCCAGGCTTCGCCGCAGATCCGATTTGCGAATCTTGTTAATGTTGATACCGTCATAGCGCACCTTGCCGTCGGCAATGTCATAAAACCGGTTGATCAGGTTGGTAATGGTGGTTTTACCCGCACCGGTTGCGCCCACAAAGGCGATCTTCTGACCGGGGTTGGCGTACAGGGTCACATCGTAAAGCACCTGCTTTTCCGGCACAAAACCGAAGTCCACATTATACATAGTGATATCGCCCTTCAGTTCCGTGTAGGTCAAAGTGCCATCACCGTGGGGATGCTTCCAGGCCCAATGGCCGGTGCGCTCTGCACATTCAGTCAGATTACCCTCGGCATCCTCTTTTACATTCACCAACGTCACATATCCCTGGTCCACTTCCTCCTGTTCATCCATCAGTTCAAAAATCCGCTCCGCACCGGCCAAGGCCATGACAATGGCATTGATCTGGTTAGAAACCTGACCAATGGGCTGGTTAAAGGTACGGGATAGCAGCAGAAAGGCTACCAGACTGCCTGTATCGAGCAGTGTTTCGCCGGAGGCAATGATCATCAGGCTTCCCACAATCGCCAGAATTGAATATTGAATATAGCTCAGGTTGTTATTCACCGGGCCCATCATATTGGCAAATGCACCGGCTTTAAACGCATTATCCCGCAGTTCATCGTTGAGCTGATCAAATTCCTTTTTGCAGATCTCCTCATGGCAGAAAACCTTGACAACCCGCTGGCCGTTTACCAACTCCTCCACATAACCGTTGACCGCGCCCAGGGCCTTCTGCTGGCCGATAAAGAACTTGGCGGAACGTCCGGCAACAGCCTTGGTGATATATAAAATACCAATGACAGACAGGATCACCAAAACTGTCAGAATCGGAGACATGATCACCATGGCAATAAACACCACTATAATGGTGATCGCGGATTGGAGACATTGAGGGATGGCCTGAGAAATCATCTGCCGCAGGGTATCGATATCATTGGTGTAGCGGCTCATCACATCGCCCACAGGATGGGTATCAAAATAACGGACAGGCAGTCGCTGCATATGGGTAAACAACTGATCCCGCACGGTCTTCTGTGTCCCCTGACCCACGACGACCATCAGCCGCTGCTGCAGGAAGCCGGCCACCAGGCCCGTCAGGTACACACAGGCCAGAATACTCAAAAACCGAATCAACGGTGCAAAATCAGGGGTCTGCTGACCCAGCATGGGTTTGATATAATCTTCAATCAAGGCGCTTAGGGAGCTGTTGCTCACAACCTGCGCCACTGTAGAAATGATGATACAGACCGCCATGCCGATCAGCCGGGCTTTATAAGGCTTCATATAGCTCAACAGCCGTAGCAGGGTCTTCTTGGGATTTTTGGCCTTACGGCCGTCGCCCCGTAATCTAACAGGAGGCATGCTCCGCTCCCCCTTTCGTCTGAGAATTGTATACTTCCTGATAAATGGATGAGGTTTCCAGCAGCACCGCATGGGTGCCCGCTGCTGCGATCTTGCCGCCATCGAGTACAATGATCAAATCGGATTCCTGTACCGACGCTACCCGCTGGGCAATGATCAGCTTGGTGGTATCCGGGATCTCTTCGGCAAATGCCTTGCGGATCATGGCATCCGTATGGGTGTCCACCGCAGAGGTGGAATCGTCCAAAATCAGAATCTTTGGCTTTTTCAGCAGCGCCCGGGCAATACAAAGCCGCTGCTTCTGTCCACCGGAGACATTCTTGCCGCCCTGCTCAATATGGGTATCATAGCCATCGGGAAACGCCTGAATAAAATCATGGGCGCAGGCCAGCTTGCAAGCGTGGATCATCTCTTCGTCAGTGGCATTAGGGTTGCCCCAGCGCAGGTTCTCCTTAATAGAGCCGGAGAACAGCACATTTTTCTGCAGCACCATGGAAACTGCATCCCGAAGGGTGGTGATATCGTAATCCCGCACATCAATACCGCCCACCTTCACAGTGCCCTCTGTCACATCATACAGCCGGGGAATGAGCTGCACCAGGGTGGATTTGGACGAGCCTGTACCACCCAGAATGCCCACGGTCATTCCGGCGTTGATATGCAGGTCAATGCTCTCCAGGGCATTCCGGCTGGCATTTTTGGAATAACGGAACGAGACATTTTCAAAATCGATAGAGCCGTCTTCGACTTTCATAACCGGCTGGGCAGGATTGTGAAGATCCGGCGTCTCCACCAGCAGTTCATAGGTCCGGCGCATGGGGGCGCGGCTCATGGTCAGCATGACAAAAACCATGGATACCATCATCAATCCCATAAGAATCTGGGTGGTATAGGTAAACATGGAAGTCAGATTACCGGTAGTAAAGGTGGTATCACCGGATTCCACGATCATTACCGCACCCAGGTAGGAGATCAAAATAATGCAGGTATACACCGCCAACTGCATCATCGGGCTATTAAAGGCCATGATTCTTTCGGCCTTCACAAAATCCTTATAGATATCTCCGGAAATGGTTGTAAACTTCTCGGTTTCCTTTTTCTCCCGGACAAAAGACTTAACCACACGCATCCCGTGGAGGTTCTCCTGAACCACATTATTCAGCTTATCGTAAGTCTTGAATACCCGGTCAAAAATCGGGAACACCAGCTTCACCAAGGTAAACAAGCCAATACATAGCAGCGGCAGCGCCACCATATAGATCATGCACAGCTTGGGGCTGAGCCGGTAGACCTTTACACTGGCAAGCACCACCATCATCGGGCAGCGAACTGCCATACGGATCATCATCTGAAAGGTCATCTGCAAATTAGCCACATCCGTAGTCAACCGGGTGACAATACTGGCTGTGGAAAACTTATCAATATTGGAGAAGTCAAAACTCTGTACTTTATAGTACATATCATGCCGCAGATTCCGGGCAAAGCCGGTGGCTGCCTTGGCCGCAAACACCGCCGACAGCACGCCAAACCCAAGGCTGGACAAAGCGCTGAGCACCAACAGCAGTCCCTGCACCAGCACAACCCCCATATCCCCGGGCTTAATGCCGAAATCCACGATTTTGGCAATAATGCCGGGAATGGTAACTTCCATGTATACCTCGCCGATCATACACAGGGGGCTAAGCAGCGCGGCCCATTTATACTCCCGAATACTGCGGGCCAATTTTCTGATCATTTGGTTTCCTCCTTATGGCATCGGCGGTATGTGCCGCCCATATTGGTAATCGCTCTGTCTAACAGGTGGGTAAAGAGCGCCTGTTCTTCCGGGGTAAACTCCTGCACCAACTGCTGTTCGATTCCTTCTATAGTCTTATGCATATGTTGATTGCAGGCCTCGCCCTTTTCCAGGATGCAAATCCTTTTACAGCGCTTATCCACCGGATCGGGCCGCAGGGCAATGAACTCTTTTCTCTCCAATCGGCTCAGCAGCCCTGACACAGTGGGATGACTGAGCTGAAAGGCCTCCTCAATATCTTTGGGACATGGAGGTTTTGCACAGTGGGCTAAAAAACCTAAAATGCGGCCCTGTGCCGCAGTCAGCTCCATCTGTGCCAAGGCATTGGTAATAGCCTGGTCTGTGCAGCAGTGCAGCATCCGCAGCCGCGGACCGTAATCCTTTTTCAAACAGACACCCCCTTTTGCAAAAGGTAGCAAGCTACCGAATATTCTAGCATACGGTCCCTGCAATGGCAATAGACTTTGCAAATTATTTACAATTACTCTCCCGGATTCAGACCACTGTATATCCCCACCCCCTCAAACGACAAATTTCAGTTTGTCGTGCTGTTTCGTATTACCCATTATAGGGCGCTGGCTGTCTCCCGCCGCCCAATAACCTGCTATTTTAAACGGCGGGACCAAGGCCCCGCCCTACAATGGCTGTGCTAAAACTGCCCGATCAATACAAATTTGCTTTTCTGGTTGGATTATGGTAGAATGATGAAAATACTTTCTGCGGAGGTAGCTGTATGAATCGACTGGTTATGATGGTACTGCGGAATATTGGAAAGCTCCCCGGTGCTTACGCCAAGCTATGCCACTACGCCAAGTACACAGAGAAGTATCCGGAAATGGAAAAATACCAGCACATTCAAACCATTATGGGTCTGGCGATCGCCAAGGGAAATGTGGAGCTGCAGGTTTTTGGCCGGGAAAATATTCCCGCAGAAAACGGCTATATCCTGTATGGCAATCATCAGGGCATGTTTGACGCGGTTGCCATTACCGCGGATTTCCCCGGCCCGCTGGCTGCCGTATTCAAGCAGGAGTTAAAGGATGTGCCGCTGCTCAAGCAGATCGTGGCCTGCACCAAATCCTTCGCCATGGACCGGCAGGATGTGCGCCAATCTCTGACGGTAATCAACGCGGTGGCGGAGGAGGTCCGAAAGGGCCGCAACTACCTGATCTTCCCGGAGGGCACCCGCAGCAAAACCGGAAACCGGATGGGCGAATTCCACAGCGGCAGCTTCAAGGCCGCTATGAAAGCAAAGTGCCCGATCCTGCCCATTGTCTTTGTGGACTGCTTCCGGGTGCTGGACCAAAAGGGCAGCAAACCCCTCTGCGTCCAGCTCCACTACTTAAAGCCTATTCCCTATGAGGAGTACCGGGATCTCAACACTGTGGCGCTGGCTGCCCTGGTCAAAACCCGGATTCAGGAGGTTTTGGATCAGGCTACAGAAGAAAAGCCTCCGGCATAATTTGCCGGAGGCCTGCTTTTGCTTTATGCCTTTTCCGCTTTCAGAGTGTAGGAAGCACCCGGGGTGATCTTGGTGGAATCCACGCCCGCCATAGCGTAGGCCCCATCTACATAGAAGCTCCAATAAGCTCCATCCTTGGCGTAATCATAGGTAATCCCGTTAACGGTCTTAATATACAGGCCGTACTGGGCCTCTTCGCCCTGGATCACACCCAGCTCCTGCAATGCCTCGCCCACAATCTCCTTGTCTGTGCTGATCTGGGCTGTTGCCTTGCTTCCGTCCAAATTTTCCACAGTAAATGTGAAGGTCACCGCGCCGCTTCCCAGAGACTGTCCGTCAGAAAATACAGAAGGCTCAGTAGGGCTGTTTGTGCCGTTACATCCGCTCATACACAGTGCCATAGCCGCAATCAGCACCATACAAACGATGAACGACAGCAGTTTTTGTGTGCTGTTCTTTTTCATACTTGTTTGCTCCTTTTCATTCTATTACCTTTCCACACCGGCCTCGCGGCGAACGAAGGGCGTGCTACCGGATATTCCGGCTTGGGACATCATCTGCCGCCTTCTCAGATCGCTCCAATGGCATTTCCCCGAATTGCGGCATTCGGGTCAGGCTGATGATCTAGGTGTCCCTTACGGCGACGGGCTCGCGCAGGCTTTCCACCTGCTTCCCCGGACAGCGTCTGTATTATAGCACAGCCTATTGCTAATTGCAATCGAACATACGAAAAAATACCGGGGAGCATTCTCCCCGGTATAATCATGTATTTACTTCAGCAGCTCCACAGGCACCTTAAACACCATCTTGGTGATCTGCACAGGCTTGTCCGCATCCAGACGCACCTTGACCTGATGCAGGTCCTCGGGATACAGGCACAGCACAGAACCGGGCTTCATCACCACATATTCATCCGCTGCAGCCTCAGCAAAGTATACATCCTTGGCCTCATTGTAAGGACCGGCAACGCCCTTGCTCACAGGAGTAACGCCGATCTTTTCCTCACCGGCTACCACACACTGCACATCCGCAAACTTATAGTGGGCCTCGAAAGGAGCGGTTTCCGCCGGGACAGTCTCATAATAGTTGCCGATGCAGCGGATGCCGTCGCCCAGCTCTACGGTTTCCTTATTGCCGGGAAGCTGTCCGTTATTCAGGAAGTCCAGGCACTTCTGCAGGTACTTATTTTCGGATTTTTGATCCGCGGTCATGTAAAGCATACAAACACCTCATTTTTAAATTTAGGATCTGTTTTTATTATAACCGATCCGCAAAAAATGGCAAGTAATTTTTTACAATTGCCTGTAATCCGGCTTTATGGTATACTGCTTTTATAAGGGAGGTGGACGTATGGAATATGCAAATATAGTTCCCGGCATTTTTCTGGCCCGGCCCAACCGCTTTATTGCCCATATTGAGATCCAGGGCAAAACAGCGGTCTGCCATGTAAAAAACACCGGCCGCTGCAGGGAATTACTCCCCACCGGGGCCCGGGTCTGGTGTCAGGATGCCGCCGCGCCCACCCGCAAGACCCGGTATGATCTGATTTGTGTAAAAAAAGGACCGCGGCTGATCAATATGGACTCCCAAGCCCCCAATCGTGCTGCCGGCGAATGGCTGGCTGCAGGCGGCCTTGGCCCTATTGAGGAGCTGCGGCCTGAGACAAAACACGGTGCTTCCCGCTTTGACTTTTCCTTTATTCGGAACGGTACGCCCTGTTTCCTGGAAGTTAAGGGTGTCACTCTGGAAACCGATGGCGTGTGCGCTTTTCCCGACGCGCCCACCCAGAGGGGGACAAAGCATCTGCAGGAGTTGACTGCTTTGGCACAGGCCGGCTATGGAGCTTATGTGCTGTTTGTGATCCAGATGGCAGATGTAGCCTACCTGCACCCTAACGATGCCACAGACCCCGCTTTTGCCGCTGCGCTCCGGCAGGCCGCTGCCACCGGTGTCCAGATCCTTGCCATGGACTGCCGGGTCACCCCCGATTCCATGACCCTCCGCAATCCGGTAGAAGTCCGGCTGTAATGCAAGTTTCAGTTTGACTGCTACTCGTATTACCTATTGTAGGGGAGGGTCAAGACCCTCCCCTACAGCAGTGTTCCAATAACGAAGCGTTAAATACAAATTTACATTGTTCCCAACAATTCTTCCAACTCGCTCAGAGCCTTGATCTGATAGTCCGCCGGGATATCTTCCCTGGCGGGCTTTTGCCTGGGATTGACCCAACAAGTGGTGATTCCCGCATTTCTGCCGCCCAAAATATCCGAGGTCAGGCTGTCTCCCACGATCATAGCCTTCTGCTTATCAAATCCGGGGACCCTTGCAAAGCATCTGCTGAAAAACACCGGATCCGGCTTATCTACCCCAATATCCTGAGAGATGAAGATCTCCTGAAAGTACTTGCCAATTCCTGCGCTGGCCAGCCGGGACATCTGCACATCGGTGGTGCCGTTACTCACCAGGTAAAGCTTGTACTTTTCTGACAGCCTTGCCACAGCCGCTTCCGCTCCGGGCAGAAAGTAATGCCCCTGGGCCAGATTTTCCATATACCGCCGGGCGCAGACCTGACTGTCCACTTGCAGCCCATACTCCCGAAACAGCACCTGAAACCGTCCCACCTTCACCTGCTCCCGGGTCAGTTCCTTTCGCTCCAGCATCTCCCAGTGCTGCTGGTTGATCTGGCTATAACGGGCGCAAACCGCTTCTGTAGGCTCTAAACCAAAGGACTGCAGAGTCTTAGCCAGGGCGATTCTTTCCGCCATCTTAAAATCCAGTATCGTATCATCCAGATCCAAAAACAAAAACTCGTACATCCTTTATCCTCTCCTGTCCAGGATCTCATTGGCAAGCCGGGCAAACTGACCTATATCCAGTGTCTCGCCCCGGACATTTTCCTCCAGGCCGCATGCGCGAATGACCTCCTCCGCACCGCTCTTTCCCAACTCCGGGAAGCCGGATGCCAGCCCATTTGCCAGCTTTTTGCGCCGCATGGCAAAGCTGGCCTTTACCGTTCGGAAGAAGATCTCCTTGCTTTCGATGGGCCAAGGCAATGCCTTGCGGGTACGAAGGGTAACTACAGTGGATGTCACCTTGGGCTGGGGCATAAAGCAGTGGGCTGGCACATCAAATAAAATCTCCGGATCCGCGTAATACTGGCAGAACACAGTAAAGGCGCTATAATCCGCAGTTCCGGGCTTGGCGGTGATCCGCTGGGCCACCTCCTTCTGAACCATGACTGTCACAGATTCAAAGCACTCTGCCTCCAGCAGCGCCGTCAAAATGGGCGAGGTAATATAATAGGGCAGATTGGCACAGGCCATGGTCCGCAGGCCGGAAAACCGCTCCCGCACCAGCGCTCCAACATCCAGCTTCAGAACATCGTCCCAAATAATTTCCAAATTTTCAAACATACCAACCGTCTGCTCCAGAATGGGTTCCAGCCGGCGGTCCAACTCCACCACGCAGACCTTTTCCGCCCGGAGACAAAGCTGCTGGGTCAGTGGGCCAATTCCAGGTCCAATCTCTAAAACCCCTGCTGTCCGGTCTACACCGGAATTCTCCGCGATCCGCTCCGGCACCCACCGGGCCGTCAGGAAATTCTGTCCCTTTGCTTTTGAAAAGTGAAAGCCATGCTCCCCCAACAGGGGCTTCATCACCTGAATGTTGCATACATCGATCATAGCAGAACCGCCTTTCTGTTGCCATTATAGCAGTAGAAAGGCGGTTTTGCAATCCTATATTAGATATCTCTCCAGTTGGCATCGCCCAGGAAATACACTGTGCAGTCCCGCACACCAAATTCCCAGCACTCCGGGTCTGTCTCAAAATACAGATCCAGGCGGTTGCCCTTAATTGAGCCGCCGCAGTCCTCCGCGGTGCTCAAGCCGTAAATGTAGGCTCCATCGTTGGTCACAATAAACATCCGGGTACCATAGGGAACCACCTTGGGATCCACCGCAACCACGCCCACGCGGACACGGGAACCGGTAGAGGTGATCTCGTCACAGCCCTCGTCTGTCTTGGTGTAAGCAGTCGCCACAAATTGCTTTGTGCCGGTATAAGTCAGTACCTCACCGGTCGGCAGCACAATAACGCCGTCACCAATCAAAGGCAACTCGCTTTTGCCGCCGACATTTTCTCCTGTGCCCACTGCCACCACCTGGTTTACCGGCTGCTGCACAACAGTTTCTCTCAGAATCGTACGGCTCTGCTCCTGGGTGTTTACATATACCACATCCGCACTGCACAGCATCTGGCCTGCAGCACCGTGGGTAATGACCCGCTCCTGTCCTTCTTCCATTGTAGGATCGTAGCAGTAGGTAGTCTGGTAAGGAATCTCCACTGTATAAGTCTCGGACTGGTTAACCACATAGTCCACACAAATCTGCATGCCGTCATAAGTCACGGTATCCAGTGCTTGAGACACCCGGTAATTGCCGTATGTAGGGATACCCAACCGGTCCAGCAATTCCTGCAGGGTCTCACCGTAGCTGCTGACCTCCTGTGTCTTTCCACAGTTTTGAATGGTCACCTGCTGGGATCGCTGTACAGTGATTTCGGAAATACCGTCCGTCACCTGTGTTGTATAGATATCACCCTCACTCAATTGGAAGCCAGCCTCGCTAAGGACCTTTGCCGGGTCAGATGCGTAGGTAGTATGCACGATCACCTGATCTCCATCGGTGATCACGTAGGTATTCTGGGCAAATGCTGTGGTGGCCAATAAAACTGTCAGGCAGATCACCGGCAGGATCACCGCGGTAATACGTGCTACCTTACTGCGTTTTATGATAGTAAAAATTTTCATAAATGCGCCTCCTTTCGCCATGTTCAAGGGAATATACCGCCTCGCTTAGACGGTATCAAGTAGTAACAAAGAAATACAATCCTGTAAAGGATTGTGGCTACATTATAACAAATATTCTCGAAAAGTCAAGCCTTTACTGCAAAACTCGGTATTTCGGCAACTTTTTACTTGATTATTCTTTGTTTTTTATGTAAACTTTCATGCTAAATATGCATTTTGCCAGTGTCGAAAAGCACTATATATGGTAGAACTGGCGTGATTGTTTGACATAACTCGTAAAAAAATGTAACCTTCGCACAAATCAACCGTTTTTCCGATTATGGTAAACCAATTAGCCCTAGATTTCAGACTTTCCACTCCCCGGGATGCAAAAAACTTGCCATAATTCCATCCCATCCCTCCACTGTGCCAGACTTTCGCAAATTTCAGTTTGCCAGACACTTTCGCATTATTCTTGTAGGGCGGGGGCTTGCTCCCGCCGTTTCAAACCGTACGTTATCAGGCGACGGGGCAAACCCCCACCCTACAATGGCTGCGCTAAAACAGCCCGAGAAATACAAATCTGCCGCATTGACAATAGAAATCTTTTATGCTATAGTTATTTTGTCAAAAGCTGTGATGAAGACACGGCGCTTTGTAAGATTCTCAGAGAGAAGCCTGTCCGGTGAAATGGTTTCGTTCCCCTGCAAAGCCGCATACCACTTCTGAGCTGACCTGCGGAAATGCCGGTCCGGGTACGCCCGTTAATGCGTCAATGAGTGGCAGAGTAATCTGCAACCAGGGTGGAACCGTGGAATACAACTATGTATCCCACCCCTGATTTTTCAGGGGATGGGTATTTTTATGCCTTCCCCAATTAAAAGGAGGAATTATCATGTCCGAAGAAAATCTGTACACCTTTGAAAATCCGGAATACCGGAAAACCTTCTGGCATACATGCTCTCACATTATGGCTCAGGCCGTCAAGCGCCTTTGGCCGGAGGTGCAGCTTGCCATCGGCCCGGCCATCGACGAGGGCTGGTATTATGACTTTGACGCGCCCTTCTCCTTTACCCCTGACCATCTGACCCAGATTGAGGGAGAGATGAAGAAGATCTGCAAGGAGCGCATCCGTCTGGAGCGCAGTGAAAAGCCCCGTGCTGAGGCCATTGCCTACATGGAATCTCTGAATGAGCCCTACAAGGTGGAGCTGATCCAGGATCTGCCTGAGGATGCAGTTATCTCTTTCTACACTCAAGGCGAGTTTACGGACCTGTGTGCCGGCCCTCACCTAGACCATACCGGCCGTGTCCGGCACAACGGATTCAAGCTGACCAAATCCTGCGGTGCTTACTGGCGGGGTGACAGCAATCGCAAGATGCTGCAGCGAATCTACGGCATCGGCTTCCCCAGCAAGGACGAGCTGGACGCTTATCTGGAGCAGCAGGCCGAAGCCCTGAAGCGGGACCACAACAAGCTGGGCCGGGAGCTGGAATTTTTCACCACTGTAGAAGAAATTGGTCAAGGCCTTCCTATTCTGCTGCCCAAGGGCGCCCGGGTGATCCAGACCCTGCAGCGCTGGATCGAAGACGAAGAGCAAAAGCGCGGCTACCTGCTGACCAAGACCCCTCTGATGGCCAAGTCCGATCTCTATAAGATCTCCGGTCACTGGGACCACTATCGGGACGGCATGTTTATTTTGGGTGATCCGGACGATGAAAGCAAAGAATGTTTTGCCCTGCGTCCTATGACCTGTCCGTTCCAGTATCAGGTTTACCTGAACCGGGCGCGCTCCTACCGGGATCTTCCCATGCGTTTGGGTGAGACCTCTACCCTATTCCGCAACGAGGACAGCGGTGAGATGCATGGCCTGATCCGTGTCCGTCAGTTCACTATTTCCGAAGGCCATCTGGTGCTGCGACCCGATCAGCTGGAGGAGGAATTTAAGGGCTGTCTGGAGCTGGCTAAATATGTTCTGGACACAGTGGGTATGCTGGAAAACTGCTCCTTCCGATTCAGTCAGTGGGATCCTGCCAAGGCCGGTATCAAGTATGAAGGCACTGCCGAGCAGTGGGAAACCGCTCAGGCCGTCATGAAGGATATTCTGGATAAGCTGGATGTGGAATACGAAGTGGGCATTGATGAAGCTGCCTTCTACGGTCCCAAGCTGGACATTCAGTACAAGAACGTCTTTGGCAAGGAGGACACCATTGTCACCATCCAGATCGACATGCTCCTAGCCCAAAAATTTGGCATGGAATATGTGGACTCTGACGGTCAGAAGAAGACGCCCTATATTATCCACCGCACTTCTCTGGGCTGCTATGAACGTACGCTGGCCTATCTGATTGAGCGGTATGCCGGTGCTCTGCCACTGTGGATGATGCCCGAGCAGGTGCGGGTCATGCCCATTACCGACCGGGCCCACGACTACTGCAAGGGCTTGGTTGAGGACCTGAAGAACATGGGCATTAAGGCTGAAGGTGACTACCGCAGCGAGAAGCTTGGTTATAAAATCCGGGAAGCACAGCTGCAGAAGGTTCCCTATATGCTGGTCATTGGTGACCGGGATATGGAAAACGGCACTGTTTCCGTCCGTACCCGCAAGGGTGATGATCTGGGTGCCATGACACCTGCTGATTTTACTGCCAAGTGCCTGATGGAGATTGCCTCCAAGCGCAAAGAAGTATAAGATTTCCTTAAACCGCAAGCGCTCCCGATCGGGAGCGCCTGTTTTATGGGTTAATTCATGATATACTAGGGGAAATTGGTCGAAAACAGTTATGTTACGCTTTTTCCAGGAGGAATTCCCATGAAAAAAGTCTTGTTTCAAATCTTCAAATGGTCTATCCCCTTATTTCTAGGGCTGTTTGGTTCTCTTCTGTGGCTTTTTGTATCCGGTCATAGTTTTCTGGGGATAATTTCATGCGGCGTTGCCGCCGTAATGGTCTGTTATTACCTGCTGTCAGCCCTGAGAAAGTCCCACGCAGGAACCGCAAAAGCCTTCCGGATCATCCTCAGCACCCTTCTGCTTCTGGGAATCGCAGCATACACGATCACATTGGTTCCCATTATCCAAGCTGCCACGCCCCAGGCAGATACGGAATGTGAATACATTGTCGTCCTGGGGGCAAAGGTCAACGGCCAATCCCCCTCCCTAAGCCTGAGAGAACGGATTGATGCGGCCTACGATTACCTGACTGCCCATCCTCAAACCATTGCCATCGTCTCCGGCGGTCAAGGCCCGGATGAAGGCATTTCCGAGGCCCTATGTATGTTTAATGAACTGACAAAAATGGGCATTGCGGACAACCGGATCTGGCTGGAGGATAAGTCCACCTCTACCCGGGAAAACCTGAATTTTTCTTTGGCTCTCATCCAAGAAAAAACTGAAATCTTTCCGGACACTATCGGTCTGATCTCCAGCGAATACCACATATTCCGGGCGACCCTGGTAGCAGAGGAATGTGGGGTATATGCCGTAGGGATTCCTGCCCCCACAAGCTGGCTGACTCTCAAGCTCAACTACTACCTGCGGGAAGTAGCCGCCTTGTGGTATTACCTGCTTTTCTGAACCAATCGTCTTAAATCTTAAAATAGCCCTTGATACTCCGCTTGTGTTTCTTATGTTTCCGCAGAGTATGGGGTTCGTTCCGCCGGACAATCACACACAGCCAATTTAACAGCAGACAAATAAACAGCAAGCAAGTGTATGAATTCGTTATAACAGCACTCCCGGAGTTGAACCAGGAAAGTAAGTACCGCTTGTGCTGATGTGGGGAGGTTTTTGAGGCCTCCCCTTTTTTGTGTTGGATGATCAGTACATCATCCAACTTTTGACTTAGTGTTGTCAACCAACGTAATATATTGTTCGTTATGTGGAGTGAATAGCAATTTTCTCAGGTGCGTTACACAGTCAATCCATAAAACATAGGTATCAATGTAATGATAATCACATAAGATATTACATCCATAAGGAATCCGTATCTGAAATAATCCTTAAACTTATATCCACAAGTCATCGACATACCAAGCGTACTGCTTGCAAGCGGATTGCTAATACAAACACCAGATGCAATCGTTATACCTAGCGCATACGGGTAAGGATTCAAACCAAGTTCAGGAGCAATAGCAAGAACTATAGGTAATACAATCAAAATAGCCGTGGAATTAGACATAAATTCACTTACTACCTGCACCAAAAGAACCAGAATTGCAAACAGTAGGAAGGGGCTTATGCTGGATCCAACAAGATTAGCAAATGTGTCGGCAATAATCTTCGTTCCGCCTGCAGCCTCTAGTGCCTTGGCAAGTCCTAAGCATCCAGCCAAACGACCTACTATGTTCCAGTTAACTGACAAAATAGCTTTTTTCTGTTCAATGCAACCGGTGATAATACACAGAACTGCAGCACTCGTACTGGTAACAGCAAGCGGAAGCCATTCCGTAATGTAAAAGACAACTGTTGCAACAAAGATGACTGCCATAATAATCATCTTTGTTTTGCTATAGTTCTTCTCATTTGGCTTCAGTTCATATTCTTCTTCCTGACGATCTCCCCATATTTTTTCTCCACGCTTACGACCTATAAAGAGACAGTACAAAAGACCGACGATGGCGATAACCCCGCCAATAGGTGTAAAATCGAATGTCTTAAACATCTGAACGCCAGCTTCTTCCAGCAAACCCTGCGCTGTCATCTGCTGTGTTGAACCAACCAGTGTGGTTGCACCGCCGATAACACAACCAACTGCAATCGGCATAATCAAATTCTTAGATTTGATATCTTTATTCGCCAGCGATAATCCCATTATGATCGGAATAAAAATAGCAAGTACTGCTGAATTGGTCAAAAAAGCGGACATTGCAGCGGATACCAAATAGGTACCAATAATGAGTTTAGTTTCAGAGCCCTTTGCAACCTTTACTATCCAATTACCGATTGCTGCCGCCAGACCCGTCTCGCTTATGGCTGCACCGATCACCATAACACCAATAGTCAGGATAACGGTGCTGGACGAAAACTGACCAAATGCAACCGAAAACTTACACACTCCAAAGATTACCATTAGAGCACAGCCAAGAATGGCTGTAGTTGCCATTGGCAGTTTGTCCCATACAAACAGAACAATACAAAATATAAATATGATTAGTGATATGATATCGATTCCCATGATACCCTCTCTCCTCTTTTAAATTTGTCCCATAGTTAGGGGCATTATTAGTATTACTCTTATAAACACTTTGTTGGGGGTTCAATGTTGCCCTTTGCGATGTAATTTACCCTTAACTATACTTATCATTTCATTCTTTGTTATACACATGAAAAACAGATAAACGATCACACCTATGAACATGGAAATAACAAATCTCAAAAACATGCTTTGTATTATCATTCTACATCCTGCTACAGCAAATGCCATCGTCAGAGTACTAATAAAAACTGATGACCAATATTTAATATCAAACTTAATTGAAACTCTTTTATATACATAAACAAGTTGCACCAAAGTAACAATCAATTCTGTTATTAAAGTCGATATCGCTACACCATTATGACCATATGGACCGATTAATAGAAGATTCAAAATAACATGAATTACAGCACCAATGATTGTGGAATGTAACATCTTGTTTTCCGCGCCAATCGTAACTAGAACTTGATATCCAAAAAAATTACTAAACGCAACAGTAACTATCGACATAGCAAGTATTTGAGTCGTAAGGATTGCCGGAACATATTCCGATCCAAATAAAACCTTTACCAAATCATCCGCTACAATCAACAGACCTACAGCTGCTGGTATGCTCAAGAAACCAAGGATCTTAATACCACGATCAACCAAGCGGTGGAAATTTTCTCTTTCACCATTAAGATAATAGTAACTAAGTCTAGGAAGAAATACAGCACTGACCGCTGTTACGAGAGTTTTAACAACATTAATCCCTTTAATTGCTGTTGCGTAATAACCTACAATTGCATCCGTATGAAAAATGGTTAACATAGTAGTATCTGCAAGTGTATATATTTCAATTGCTATCGATGCAGCTAATAATACAAACACAGGCTTTATATGTCTTTTAATATCCAAACCATGAATAGTAAAACTTACATATTTTCTGATATGAACTATGTTGAAAATGTAGTTTAACACTTTTGCGATAGTTGTTATGAAAGCATAAACTATAAAATCTTCTATAGTCTTTACAAACACAAATATCGCAATGGTTGAAAGGATTTTTACTATCATGCTTCGCAGCATGATATATCTGTATTCTTCTTTCCCTTGGTAAAACCAATCAACATTAATAATATTGAAAAGAATTGCCAACCCACATACCGCATATAGAGTCCAGCGCTCCACAAAATACGGAAACACTGAAATCATTGAGACATATAGTACTGTACATATGAATGTTGAAATAGCATTGATTACGAACAGCTCACTAAAAGCTTTACTTTGTTCTTTAGTAGAGCCCTTAACAGACGCGACTATTTTTGTTCCATATGTGGGAAGCCCCAATGCCGCCAATAAAGTGAAATAGGTTACTATATTTTGTGCTGATGAAACCTTTCCAATTCCATCGGGTGTTAATATACGCGAAACATATGCAGCTGTAATCAAAGGAAAGACAACATTCAAACATCTATAGAGTATGTTGTATATCGAATTTTTAGCAATCGATTTCATTTTATCATCTCACTCACCGTTTTCAGTGCAGCCGCGATTACTTGATCCATGTCATAGTATTTATACTCGCCTAAACGTCCACCGAAAACAACCTTGTTTTCATTCCTAGCCATTTCTTGATACTTTTTAAGGAGCAGTTCATTTTTTTCATCGTTGACTGGATAATACGGCTCATCTCCTTGCATCCACTCCGAACTATATTCGCGACTAATCACGGTTTTTTCAAGATCTTTTCCTTCACCATCTTTACCAAACTCAAACCACTTGTGTTCAATAATCCTTGTCCAAGGAGTTTCACAGTCGGTATAGTTTACAGCGGCATTGCCTTGGAAATTTGGCATATCCAACACTTCTGTCTCAAAACGTACTGAACGATATTCCAACGCACCAAGGCTATATCCAAAGTAGGCATCAATTGCACCGGTATAAATGATGGTATTTGCCAACGAATCCAGTTCGCGTTTATTGGCTAAATAATCAACATTCAGTCGGACTTCAACATCCTTTAGGAGATTCGCAACCAGCTTAGTATATCCTCCAACAGGTATTCCTTGATATTTCGCATTAAAATAGTTATTATCAAAGGTGTAGCGTACAGGTAGACGCTTTATAATAAATGCAGGTAATTCAGTGCATGGACGTCCCCATTGTTTTTCGGTATACCCTTTTACCAGTTTTTCATAAATATCTATTCCTACTAAGGATATGGCCTGCTCTTCAAGGTTTTTAGGTTCGGTAATGCCAGCCAACTTCTTCTGTTGCTCTATTTTTTCTATTGCTTGCTGAGGCGTTACTACCCCCCACATTTTGTTAAAAGTATACATATTAAATGGAAGAGAATACAACTCACCCTTATAATTAGCAACTGGAGAATTGGTAAAACGATTAAATTCCGCAAATTGATTTACATAATCCCAAACCTTTTTATCATTTGTATGAAAAATATGCGCTCCATATTTATGAACATGAATTCCTTCAATCTGTTCGGTATAAACGTTTCCCGCAATCGTATTCCTTTTGTCAACAACTAATACTCTCTTGCCTGTTGACGCAGCCTCATGTGCAAATACAGCACCATAAAGGCCAGCTCCAACAATCAGATAGTCATATTTCATACTGCTTGTTTCTCCCCCCCCGTTAGTCGAGGACACCAAGTTCTTTTAAGGTCCTCAAATACTTCTCGACATACTTCTCGACAGTTAAATTCTCCAGAAAATAATTATAGTTTGCTTGTTCGAGTTTTTTTCTTTCTTCCATTGGCAAATCTTTTATCATTTCGATAATTTGTTCTGCCTCCTCAAGCGTGTCATACAGGAAAACACCCTTTGCTTCTTTTCCTTCAAAATACTTATTACCACCAGTGCGCGATGCTACAACGATTTTTCCCAACGATAAAACTTCCAACATGACCAAGTCAAAATAAGTTTCTTTATTGGGCAAAACAAACATATCTGAAGCGGCTATGTAAGAATGTGCATTGGTTGTCCATCCGATTTCAGTCCATCTCTCTTGTTGGGGTGCTTTGATGGGTGCTTCTTTACCACAAATGACAAAATGTATATCTTTATGCTTTCGCAAAAGAGATGTTCCCAATTCAATAAGTTTATCAAAGCCTTTTACCTGGTTATGTCTTCCTACATAAGAAACGAGAAATTCATCTTCTCCCACATTTAGTTCCTTTCGAATTTCCGCTCGTGAATTCTTTGCTACAGCAGGGATTATGCCGGTCTCTACATATCGCATTGTTTCTTTTCTGCAAGATATAATATCCCCATATTTGCTCCAGTTATTATAATAGGATTCTTCAGCCTCAGGACAAGGGAATATTATATAGTCCGCATGCGCAAAGGCATATTCATCAATTTCCCCTAAACGCGAATATGTTTTCTTAAAAACACCTTTTTCAAATGTTGTAATTATTTCCTGCTCAATTTCAAGATGCCTGGGAACCGGGGAGTGTGTTGTCAAAATGACCTTTCCCTTGTACTTAGACAATGCTTTTCTGCACTTGAACAGGTCAACCGAATCATGAAAATGTATCGCCTCAAAATCATTCAAATAGTTAACATCTTCTACTTCTTCACTAGGATTATCTAGCAATTTTTTATAATATAGATTTCTCTTAATATATTTCATCATCTTATACGGAAATAAATTCTTATACCATTTAGATGATTTAGCAATGTGCTTTCTGTCTAGAAAATGAATGTTCTCTATATTCTTATCCTTAATTTCTTTTTCAATATTATAACCTACACCAATTGGGCCGCCTATAGGAGCCAATGCATTTTTATTGAGGTAGATTAATACACTCATCACTATTCCCTCCTAATTATTCTAAATTCACTATTTAACGGCATGCTTAACTATCACCGAAAAATATATCGGTCTACACCCGCTGGGCCAAGACTTCCCGAGCTGATGTAAAGAATAAACCGAACAATAAAATAACAAACTAAGAGTAACATCACAATTTGATGACTATTCAGTATTCCGCAAATGACATTGCTTGATTTTCGCACCGTCTTTTCCAGTCGAGCCTGATTGGCAACGTAAGGCAGAAAAAGAAAATACAAAAACCACACAACCGTTTGTGCTCGACTCAGCATAATAAAATAGTAACTTGCGTTTGCTATCACATATGAAGTAGCAGCACCGGATATCGCAATAATTCCCCAACGATCCTTTCGGCTTTTTAATAAGTGTTGAATCGCATAGTATACGACTGGTGCCAGATAAAATATAATCGCAAGACCGGAAGCATTGTTCTCTCGAAACTCATACACATTGTATTTTTGAAGGATGGTGAACTGTTCAATAATCCCTTGAGTGACGTTTACAATATTGGGAACAATCAGTATAAGAACAATCCCAAGAACTGTGGTCTTCCATTTAGAGAGTCTCTCTCTCTTGATCAGAAAAATCGTTATAAGGACACTTGCGAGAGCCAAGAAGGTGGAATAATGTATAAATCCGGCACAAACTGTAATAAGTAACGCAGGCAATATTTGTTTTTTTACAAGATAGCTTATTCCCAATAAAACAAACGAAGACGCCAAATGTAAAGAAAGTAAATTTAATGAATCGCAAAATGCCAATGACATATATGCCAATATCGCCAAGCCAATATGAATCTCAAACCTATGCCGATAAAATACATAAAAAACAACACTGACAGTAAGTGCTTTAATAGCCTGAACTCCCGTATCGGGATTACGTATGATACCTTTCAGCAAAAGTTCAACAAATACGAATCCGGGTTCACTGCTTGATTGCGCAATGGTGTCCCAAGTCGCCAATCCATAACCACGCGAATACGGAATAAAGTCCGCGCCGACTTCCGTTGCAGTTGTGAAAAACAAAATCAATATATATGCCAGAAAGAACCAAAATGGCTTGAAACAAATCCTACATATACCAGTACTTTTATCTACACATTTGGTTTGTGATAAGCAACTAAACAGAAAACTTACCGCTAATAACCCCCAATATAAAAGTAATGTGTCAAATTGATTCATTGAAATTCTCACTTTCTTAATGCCTTAATTCACGACTTACAAAATGTATCCAAACTCAATTCTTGATGCGCTACTTCTTCCTGCCAGTTTTTTTCGAATAATTCTAAGTAATTTCATAATCTCATTCGCTTTCTGCCTTATTGCACAACATGTCTGTATCGCAGAGTTTTTCGATAAAACCACGTCGTATAAAAAACTTCATTTCTTTGCTCTGCGGATTGCCTCAAGTTTCAAAGTTATTGCGACAGTTCCAAGTAATGCTGCTCAAGCATCTTTGCCGTCTGAACAATGTCAAACCCTGCTTTGCGGCAATCCTCTGTCCTCGGCCTGCGCTTTTCCGTATTCTTCGACGCTTCGTTAACTTTCTCAGCCCAGTGCTGATCGTCCTGCTCCAAAGAAATAAACTGTACACAGTCGCTGATATCAACTTCCCTGGTAATCGTATCCGACAGGAAACAAGGCAAGCCTGTCGCCTGCGCTTCCACGACCGTCAGTGGCAACCCTTCATACAGAGAAGGCATCAGGAATGCATCCGATGCCTGCAGGATTTCGCTCACGTCGCTCCGAACGCCAAGGAAGAAAACGGAATCTTCCACCTTCATTTCAGCACAGAGCGCACGAATCTCGTTTTCCAGCGGACCGGTTCCTGCCAGCAACAGCTTTGCCTTCGGATTCTGATTCTTCAGCGCTGAAAAAATGGAAATGATACGGCGATGATTCTTCTGAGGAAAGAATCGCGCAACGCTGACAACGGCAAAGTCATCCTTCGACAGTGCGAGTGCTTCTCTCGTCTTCGCCCTAACCTGATAGTCAAATGTAAACACGTTCAGGTCACGGCCATTATTGATGATTTTAAACTTTCCGTTGCCGAAAAGCCATTTGCCGGCCTCCGTAGAACAGGCATATTTTTCTGTGCTGACCAGATTGATCAGCGGACGCCCAATCATATTTGTGATTTTTGACTTCTTGCTGATCACCAAGCCATTATGTGAATGCGCAATGAGGTGCTTCGCACCGCCGGCCTTTGCCGCCAGCAAATCCAGCACAGAAATAGCGTTTTCCGTACCGCGGACGATGATCTTGTAATTATTCTCCTTGACCACCCGGCGAAGATCTGCATAATGCTTAAAGAAACCCTCCGTTTTTCGGGCAATATGGTGAACCTTCCCTCCCAGTTCCTCAATCTCATGCTCAAACTCATGCACTTCCTGCCCATGAACAATGAAATCGAACTGCACCTTGCTGCGGTCAATGTTGCGATATACATCCATCAAGAATGTCTCCATTCCTGCCTTTTGCAGGATGCCTACCATC
>JAZNIG010000003.1:0-6889 GCA_045577355.1 Faecousia sp.
CCGTCCTTGTCGGTCCAACTGCGGATCTGCAGCCGGCCGGACACCACTGCCATACGGCCCTTGGTGAAGTACTTGGAGACAAATTCTCCTGTCTGCCGCCAGGCAACACAGTCGATGAAGTCAGTTTCCTTTTCGCCGTTCTCGTTTTTACCAAAGTCCCGGTCTACGGCCAGGGTAAACGAAGTGACGGCGATGCCGCTGCCGGTACGGCGCAGCTCAGGGTCACGGGTCAGGCGGCCCATGATGGTGATGTGGTTGAGCATGGTGTTACCTCCTTACTCTTCCACCGCGGTGGTCAGGCAGCGCAGGATGCCGTCGGTGATCTTCATCACACGCTCCAGCTCTGCAGGGAATTCGGGCTTGGTCTCCATATTCATCAGAACATAGTAGCCCTCGTTCAGGTCGTTGATGGGGTATGCCAGACGACGCTTGCCCCACTCATCGATGTTAGCCAGAGTACCCTCCTCTTCCACCATTGCCTTGAACTTTTCTACAAGAGCGGCGATGCCCTCTTCGCCCTGAGCAGGGTCAATGATGTAGAGCACCTCGTACTTACCGGTGATCTTAGCCATGTTGTTTGCACCTCCTTTTGGACTGTTGGCCCCCGGTCCCGCCGGGAGCAAGGATTTACCCGCATACGCAGGCTAGTGTATTATATAGGACATTGCCGCAAAAGTCAAGGATTTTCCCATAAATTTGTATTTATCGCACCGTTATGGCGAAAACCATAATTTGAATATTTTCTCTTTTCCGGGCAAAACTGGTACAAAAGAGGTGGAACAATTGATTTTATCCTATCTTCGTACCATTCTGCTGTATCTGGTTCTGATTACGGTAATCCGGCTGATGGGTAAACGGCAAATCGGGCAGATGGAGCCATCAGAATTTGTTGTAACCATGCTGGTAGCCAATCTGGCCTCCATCCCCATGCAGGATGGGGGTATCCCGCTGTATTCCGGCCTGGTACCGATCCTGACAGTACTGGGATTGGAGCTGGTGCTGTCGGCCCTTTCTTTGCGCAGTATCAAAGTGCGTAAGCTATTATGCGGCAAGCCGGTGATTCTCATTGAAAACGGAAATATTATTCAGGGGAATCTGCGGAAGACCCGGGTAACACTGGATGAGCTGACCGGACATCTGCGGGAAAAGGATGTGCTGGATCTGCGCAGCGTTCAATATGCCATTTTGGAGACCAACAGCAACCTGTCCGTATTTCCCTATCCCAAGGACCGGCCTGCCAGCGCGAAAGAGGCGGGTGTGCAGGCCCGGCCCCAGTCGCTTCCCATTACCATTATCTCTGACGGCAAGCTGCTGACGGAGAACTTAAACAAGGCCAAGAAGGACCGTGGATGGGTTCAAAGGGTTCTGCAGGAGAAGGATTGTCAGATCTCCGACACCTGGCTTTTGACGGTAGATGGAAACGACCACATCCTGTTTTACCGAAGGGAGGACTGAATATGGGCAAAAGGTTTTGGCTGGGTGTGGGTATTCTGAGCCTGTTTCTGGTGCTGGCACTGGGAATTACCTGGGGCATGGAGACTATCCACGCACCGGCAGAGCAGGCCCTGGAACAGGCATCCCAAAAAGCGCTGGCCGGACAAATGGAGGAAGCCGTGATCCTGGCCCGGCAGGCTCATACCCGCTGGGATACCAACCGCAAACTGATCGCCAGTGTGGCAGATCACAACCCTATGGATGAGGTGGATAAGCTGTTCGCGGAGATGGAAATTTATGCCCAGGCACAGGAAGCCCAGCATTTTGCCGCCTGCTGTGCCCAGCTTAAATATCTGGTCAGCAGTATGTCCGACAATCATGCGCTAAACTGGTGGAACTTCCTGTAGAATTCAAGGCTTCTGGTTATTTTGCAGCGGTGCCGTGGGCCAAATCCAGAATGGCTTCCGCTAAAATATCCGCTGCCAAAAGTGCCTCCTGCCGGGTATTTCCCGCGGCACCCACCTCTACCAACACCGCCCCGGCGGACAGATCCTGATTAAACCGGGAAGACCGGAAACTGATGGGACGGCAAATGCCGGTATGGTTTTTTTCCAATTGGGCCTGTAGCTTTACGGCCAAAGATAGGTTTCCCTGCCAGTGGGGATGGCTGAGCCCGCCTGCGTCTGTACCTACCACCAGCATCAGTTTTGCCGCAGTGCCCGCATCGGTTTGCAGAGTATAGCCCACTTGTTTGCCGCTGCTATCCGCAATAGCGTCCCGGTGCAGATCCAGCACCAGACGGATGGTTGGATACTGCTCCAAATACTGCTGTACAGACTCCCGGGACAGGGTATAGGCGCCGTTGTAGGAGGGTTCGTCGTGAAGGGACCGGTCGTGGATGACCTGAATACCGCCTGCTTCCAGAAGCTTGGCTACCCGATCGCCCACAGAAACCAGATTATAGTTTGTGTCCAGTGTTCGGTAGCTGGAGGATTCTGTATAGTTTTCTGTATTGGTGTAGCTTTCTGTTCCATGGGTATGCAAAATCAGAACTGTAGGCCCGTCCCCTGTAAGATCCCACTCCAAAGACTGCTGCAGCATAGTGGGGATGTCCACGTCATAGCCGCAGTAATTATGCAAGGACACCAGATCCGCATCCACGGGAGAAAAAACAGCCTGGACAGGTCCTTCTTCCTGTTGGGTGGGCGGCGGTAATGTCTCCTCCGGGGTGGTTTCCGGTGGTTCGGTGTGTTCCTGGGCCTGAGGTAAGCGGACGACCCTTCCTGTCTCCAGAAACAGAAGCAGAGAGGTGATTTCCTGCTGCCCCAGCACCTGAAGGGCGGAACCCAAAAAGCTGCCGCCCAGCAGCCGCAGCAGCAGTGCGCATCCAATTACCGCCGCCCCGATCCGTAAGCTTTTTCGCTCCAAGTCCATAGATGACCTCCTTTGGTGTAATAAAAGGGTGCGTTGATCATTTCACAACGCACCCTTCTCTTTGTTTATGCAGTTGGTTTTCTCCATTTGGGCCTTGCCCGCAGTGTCACACGCAGGTTCTGAAAAAATTCTGACAGCAGAGCTGCGCTCTCTTCCTCCCGAACCCCCCGCGCCACTTGAGGATGATGGTTAAAATCCATAGTGAACAGATCACATACCGAGCCACAGGCTCCGCACTTTAAGTCCGATGCTCCATAGACCACCCGGGCGATCCGGGCGTTGATGATGGCACCGGCACACATGGGACATGGCTCCAGTGTCACATACAGGGAGCACTCCCACAGCCGCCAGCCGCCAAGGACTTTACAAGCCTGATCGATTGCCTCAATCTCCGCATGCGCTAAGGCATTTCTGCCTGCCTCCCGTCGGTTGCGGCCACGGCCAACAATTTCACCGTTTCGTACGATCACACAGCCCACAGGCACTTCGCCCTCTGCGGCAGCTTCCCTTGCCAGTTCCAGCGCCGCGTCCATAAAACGTAAATCCTCCACTGCTCCCCCTCCTTTTCCCTAATCATACCCGAGGGAGATGATCCAGTCAAGCAAATTTCAGTTTGTCGCTTTGTTTGTTGATAGCGTAGGGCGGGGGCTTGCTCCCGCCGAACACCGCGTTAAATGCGCGGCGGGACCAAGGCCCCGCCCTACAATTGCCGTGCTAAACAGCCCGATAAATGCAAATTTGTTTGTCCCCAGTATAGCGCACTACGGGTGCAAAATTACAAGAATGAGAGACCGGGCCATAAAAACACTGTGAACTTTCTGTGATTTCCATAGGGCGTCCTTGCGGATCGAAAAAAGTCGTGCTATACTATAATAGTTAAAATATCGTGTTTTTGAGGAGCATTTTATGAAAACCCTGCTTCATATCTGCTGTGCGCCCTGTGCCAACCAATGCATTGAGGTGCTGCGCGGTGACAAAACGGAAGTCACCGGCTTCTGGTACAATCCCAATATTCATCCCTTTACGGAATACCGGGCCCGGCGCAACTGCCTGCGGGAGTATGCCCAGACCATTGACCTTACGCTGATTGAACAGAATGATTACGCATTGCGGCCCTTTGTGCGTACAGTGTCAGCGGACATCGCAAACCGATGCGTCAAGTGCTATGAAATGCGGTTGTTTGAGACAGCCCGGCAGGCAAAAGCAGGCGGCTTTGACAGCTTTACCTCCTCGTTGTTTATCAGCCCTTATCAAGACCACGAATTGATGCGCGAAACTGCAGAGCGGGCCGCTGCGGAATATGGTGTAGAATTTCTCTACCGGGATTTCCGTCCACTTTTCAAAGCGGGCCAGGAAAAGGCCCGGGAACTGGGCTTTTATATGCAAAAGTACTGCGGGTGCGTATTTTCCGAGGAAGAACGTTATTTAAAGAAGAGTAAGATCATCCCCTAGGAGGCTTTATGACAAATATACAATTAATTGTACCCTGTCTTTTTGGACTGGAGGGTCTGGCCGGCGATGAACTGCGGCGGCTGAATATGGAAAATGTCAGGGTAGAGGACCGGCGGGTTTTTTTCACCGGAGATGAAGCTGCCATCGCTAAGGCCAATCTCAGCCTGCGCACCGGTGAGCGTGTAATGGTGGTGCTGGCCCAATTCCAGGCAAAAAGCTTTGAAGAGCTGTTTCAGGGCGTATATCATGCGGAGCTTGAGAATTTTATTCCCAAGGATGGCCAATTCCCTGTGAAGGGCCACTGCCTGAACAGCCAGCTTATGAGCGTTTCCGACTGTCAGGCCATTATTAAAAAGGCCGCCTCCAAACGGCTGGGTGAAAAATACGGTGTGAACTGGCTGCCTGAGACCGGTATTAAATTTCAATTCCATTTTACAATCCTGAATGACCAAGTAACCTTGTCCCTTGACACCTCCGGCCCGGGCCTGCACAAGCGGGGCTATCGGGCAGTGGGCAATGATGCACCCCTCCATGAGACACTGGCTGCCGGTATGATCCAGTTGACCCGCTTTCGGGGCCGGGAATACTTCTGGGATCCATTCTGCGGTTCCGGCACCATTCCCATTGAGGCGGCGCTGATCGCGAAAAACCGGGCACCGGGCCTGAACCGCCATTTTGCCGCAGAGGAATTTCCCTGGATGCCCAAGCAGGTTTGGACCCAGGCCAAGGAGGAAGCCCGGGACAAGGAATTTAAAGGCAATTACCGAATCGTAGGCTCAGACAATGATCCGTCCTGTGTTTCTCTTTCCGTTGCCAATGCCCGCAAAGCCGGTGTGGCCGACTGTGTCACTTTTAAAGATGGGGATGCCACCAAAATGAGCCTGCCTGCAGACAGCGGTATTCTGGTCTGCAACCCGCCCTATGGCGAGCGGATGCTGGAGCAGCAGAGCGCTCAGCGGCTCTATGCCGCCCTGGGCCGCCACCTGAAGTTTGCCAACAACTGGAAAAAATATGTGATTACCTCTGAGCCGGAATTTGAGCATTATTTCGGCTGCCGGGCAGATAAAAAGCGAAAATTCTACAACGGTAAGATCAAGTGCGACTATTATATGTTCACGGATAATACCAGAAGAAAGAAGTGAGAATATGAAGCACCTTTTTATCATCAACCCGGCGGCAGGCAGCCGCGACCGGACGAAGCTGTATACCGAGCAAATCCGGCGGGTCTGCGACCCCAGAGGCATTGATTATCGAATTGAAGTGTCCGCTGCCCCCGGCGACTGCCACCGTCTGGCAAGGCAGGCAGCTGAAACCGGAGAGGAATACCGGGTATACGCCTGCGGCGGTGATGGCACGCTAAATGAGATAGCTTCCGGTGTGGCAGGCTTCTCTAACGTGGCCATTACCACCTTTGCTGGTGGCAGTGGAAACGACTTTATCCGTATGTTTGACCAGCCGGACGCCTTTCGGGATTTGGAAATGCTTATGGACTGCAAGGAAGACACCTTCGATCTGATCCGCTGCAATGATGATTACAGCCTGAACATCTGTTCCATCGGTCTGGATGCCCGGATCGGCACAGATGTGTCCCGGTATAAGCGGATCCCGCTGCTTCACGGCTTCCGGGCCTACGCCGCCTCCACCGTTATCAATACCATTAAGGGAATCTCTGAGCATTATGTGATTGAGGTAAACGGAGAGACTATTGACAGCCAGCAGACTTTGGTCTGCGCCTGCAATGGCCGATTTTACGGCGGCGGCTTTAATCCCGTACCGGATGCAGACCCCTCTGACGGTTTGCTGGATGTTCTGGTCGTGGCAAAGGTCTCGCGGCTGAAGGTGGCCCAGGTGGTGGGCAAATACAAGGACGGTAAATTCCGGGACTTTCCTCATCTGATCCGCCATTTCCGAACCGATCATTTGCGTATTATCTGCGACAGGCCTACTCCCATTAATTTGGACGGTGAATTGCGCACAGCACAGACGGTGGACTTCCGCATTGCTGACGAAAAAGTCCGCTTCTTCTATCCCAAGCAGCTGACCTGGAGCAAAAAGCCCCTTGTGGCGGCAAAATAAGAACATAGGGTGTGTGGCAAAACACAAAATTTATCAGTAGGGGCGACTATTAGTCGCCCGTGGGCGGATAATATCCTCCCCTACATCCGCAGGATCTAGGCATTTGCATAGCTTTGGGCGCGATGCTTCATTTTGCATCGCGCCGTTTTGTGTGTGGGGCGCCCTGCCGGGCGCCCCATTTTTTGCTTAGCAGCAGCCGCAGTTGTTGTCGCAGCCGCAGTTGTTGCCACAGCCGCAGTTGTTGCCGCAGCCCAGGCTATTACCACCGCAGTTGCAGAACAGGAGGATCAGGATGATGATCCAGCAGATGTTGCCGCCACAGAAACCGTTATTGTTGCACATAAATGAATACCTCCAAGATTTTTTTGGCGGTTGAACCGCTCATTCCAAGATATTCCCCAGTGCAAAAAAGGTGCAAAGCCCCTACCCGGATTTTATTTGCCGGGCAGGGGCTTTACATAGATAGGCCTGCTGCCGCGGCAGCAGGCCTATG
>JAZNIG010000004.1:0-43938 GCA_045577355.1 Faecousia sp.
CCTTGATTTCCTTAACAGCAGCGCCGACGTTGGGAGTCACGGTGCCGGCCTTGGGGGAGGGCATCAGACCCTTGGGGCCCAGAACCTTACCCAGACGGCCAACCAGGCCCATCATGTCGGGGGAAGCAACGACTACATCGAACTCAAACCAGTTTTCCTTGGTGATCTTCTCAACCAGCTCCATGCCGCCAACATAGTCAGCGCCTGCAGCCTTGGCATCCTCGATCTTGGCGTCCTTGGTGAAGACCAGAACGCGGCGGGTCTTACCGGTACCGTTGGGCAGAACGACTGCACCACGGACCTGCTGGTCAGCGTGACGGGAGTCAACGCCCAGCTTGATGTGCAGCTCGACGGTCTCGTCGAACTTAGCGGAAGCACCCTTCACAACCAGATCCAGGGCCTCTGCGGGATCATACTGAACAGAGCGGTCAATCAGCTTGGCGCTCTCCTGATATTTTTTACCTCTAAACACTTGTTAAATCCTCCTTAAAGTGGTGATGCGGAAAAATCCTCCCACATTTCCGGGCAATTCCCGGATAGCAAATATTAGTCGACTACGGTAACGCCCATGGAACGGCAGGTACCGGCGACCTGGCTCTCAACAGCCTCCAGGGTAGCGCCCTTCAGGTCCTGGATCTTGGTCTTAGCGATCTCAGCGATCTGAGCGCGGGTAATCTGACCAACCTTGGTTTTGTTGGGAACGCCGGAGCCCTTCTCCAGACCGATTGCCTTCATAATCAGCAGGGGAGTCGGAGGGGTCTTGGTAATAAAGGTGAAGCTGCGGTCTGCGTAAACAGTGATAACAACAGGAATCTTGTAGCCCTCCATAGACTGGGTACGAGCGTTAAACTCCTTAATGAAAGCAGCGATGTTCACGCCATGCTGACCCAGAGCGGGACCAACAGGGGGGGAAGCGGTTGCCTTTGCGGCGTTGATCTGAAGCTTAATAATGCCAGTGACTTTCTGTGCCATAATAAGCACCTCCTGAATATAATGTGGTAATGATGCGCATTGCGCATTTCTTTCGGGGCGTCAGCCCCTCCCACGTTCCGGCCGGGAATCCGGCCCGATGCGTTATTGGGATACGACTTGCACTTGATCGAGCTCAAACTCGACGGGAGTCTCACGGCCAAACATGGAAACCACCACGCTGACCCGGTTTTTATCGGCCTCTACTTCCTCAACTGTGCCTGTGAAGGAACTGAGGGGGCCGTCAAGGATACGCACAGTGTCACCAACAGTATAGTTGACAACGATCTCGCGCTTCTCAACGCCCATTTCAAATACTTCATCTTCGCTCAGAGGAATGGGGTCGCTGCCGGACGTACCGACGAAGCCGGAAACGCCACGGACACTTTTTATGACATGCCAAGTGTCATCACTGTAAACCATTTTGACGAATACATAGCCGGGGTACAGCTTGCGGTCATAAGTCTTGCTTGCGCCGGATTCGGTGATCTCTGTAACGGTTTCCATAGGGATGGAGACGTTCAAAATCTGATCCTGCAGCTGGCGGCTTTGGACAGTCTTTTCAATGGTGGCTTTTACAGTATTTTCATAAGCGGAATAGGTATGCACTACATACCATTTTGCAGCTTCTGCCATAGCTCGTTACCTTAACCACGAATGGCGGTGATCAGCGTATCAACGCCGAAGCGGGCTACAAAGTCGAACAACCAGATAAAAACGCCGACGACGAGAACGCATGCCATGACGATCAGGGTGTTCTTGAGAACCTGCTGGGGGGTGGGCCAAACGACTTTTTTAAGCTCACTGCGAAGCTCACGGAAGTACCGGCGAACAGCACTCCAGGCCCGTTTGTACCATCTTTCCTTTTTGACTTCTGCCATGGTGTACCTCCTTACTTCGTCTCGTTGTGAACGGTGTGCTTTCTGCAGAATCTGCAGTACTTCTTCATTTCGAGACGGTCGGGATCGTTCTTCTTGTTTTTCATGGAATTGTAGTTTCTCTGCTTGCACTCGGAGCATCTCAAAGTGACTTTAACGCGCATAACGGCACCTCCTTAAAATTGCCTCCCTGTATCACCCCGGCTAGAGAAAATTTAGGAAGCGGACAACTACAATTACCGCTCCGGGGCTGAAAAAGGCGCACAAAAAAAGCCCTTTTTCACAGGTAGATTCATTCTATCATAGGGGATACGGGAAGTCAACAGCTTTTTTTGCGAATTTTCCATTTGTTTTTCCAGAATCTTGTTGTATAATAGAATAAATATCAGCCAAGAGAGGGAAAAGAAATGCGCATAATGGGAATTGATTACGGCGATGCCCGTACCGGCATTGCTGTGTCCGATCTGCTGTGCAGCATCGTGGGATCGACCACAGTGATCCACAGCCGGAATATGGAAAAGACCTTGCAGGAAGTCTGTCGGTTGACAACAGTAAATGATGTAGGAGAGATTGCTGTCGGTCTGCCTAAAAATATGGACGGAACGGAGGGGCCAAGAGCTGCACTCTGTCGGGAATTTGCAGGTAAGGTGGAACAGATGACCGGAAAGCCTGTGAAGCTGTGGGACGAGCGACGAACCACTGTGGAAGCCCATAATATTTTATCTGAACATAACTATCATGGTAAAAAGCGTAAAAATACAGTAGATGCTGTGGCAGCATCCCTGATTTTAGAAGGTTACCTTGCCTTCCGCAAACGCTAAACAGGAGGAAATATTATGAATAAGGTAAAGAAAATCGATATCCACGTCCATTCTGCACCCTTAAGAAGTCCGCTTTTCCGAAACAAGGTGTTCTGGAATAATCCTACAGCGGAAGAACTCAGGCAGATATATGATGATATGGGCATTGAGAAGGGTGTACAGATGACGCTGTCATCTCCAGAGGGTCTGCCAAGACTGATCACCAATGAGGACTCTTGGGAGCTGGCAAATACCCATCCGGAAACCTATTTCTGGTTCTGCAATGTAGATCCTCGGCAAGGAAACAATACGCCGGATCAAGATTTGACACCCCTTTTGGAATACTATAAAAGTATAGGCGCAAAGGGTGTTGGTGAGGTTACCGCAAATCTTTATTTTGACGATCCCTATATATATAATCTTTTTAGCGCCTGCGAAAAATGCGGTATGCCGCTGACATTCCATATCGGCATCAAAAATCACGGCTACGGTATTGTTGATGATTTTGGCTTACCCCGTCTGGAAAAAGCACTCCAGGACTTTCCAAATCTGAAATTCCTGGGTCATTCTCAGCGGTTTTGGTCTGGGATCAGCGGGGATGTTACAGAGGAAAATTGGGGGGAATATCCCAGAGGACCGGTAATGCCCGGTGGCAGAGTGGTGGAGCTGATGCGCAAATACCCCAATCTGTACGGAGATATGTCCGCCGGCAGTGGCGGAAACGCCTTCCTCCGTGATCCGGAGCATGCCTATCAGATAATCGAGGAATTTCAGGACCGGTTGTGCTTCGGCACGGATATTGTCGATGTAAACCGCATACCGAATGTGAAGCTGTGCAGCTTCCTGGATGAGGCTATGGAGACAGGAAAAATATCCTACGAAGCCTATTATAAAGTCTGCAGAGGTAATGCGCTTAGGCTTTTAGGTATCACAGAGGAAAAATATACATAGCCTTAAAGAAGCGATAAGGGGCTGTAAAATAACTCGTATAAATATACGCAATAACCGGCGGGAGCAAGCCTCTGCCGCGAATTTATTTTATGGATTAAACGGAATAAATGTGCGTTTTTTACAGCCCCTTACGCTTTGCTTTTTGGCTTATACATCAGTTCACGGATGCCAGTGAGGATCAGCAGGCCACCGAAAAGCTTCTGAAGCAGCGCAATGTCTATGGAGCTACTAAGGAAAGAACAGACACCGGCAGCTATGCATCCCGTAATAATGGCAGGAAGCACCTTTTTGATCTCCAACTTCCCTTGCTTCCAGCGAAAAAAGCTTGCCACAATGGCGGACGGCAGGAAAAACAGCAGATTGATGATTCGGGCTTGGGGATGGTCCATGCCCAACACCAAGGTCAGCCAAAGGATCAGCAGGCTGCCGCCTCCCACACCGATCCCGGCTAAAAAGCCAAGAGCCGTTCCGATGATCAATACAACAGGCAGAGATTCTAACACAGGTACCGTATACCTCCCCATAAAATGAGTACACCCAGCAGCCTGTGCAGCCACAGGGTGGGGATTTTTCTCCCAAACAGACCGGCCAGAACGCCCCCTGCAGCACTCCCAAGCAGATAGGGAATCACAACAGGCCAGTCCACAGTACTGCCCCACAGAGAGTAGGTCAGCGAGACAAGGCAGATAGGTAAGATAATTGAAACAGAGGATGGAAAGATTTCATCATCCGGGAGCTGGGTTAGGCCGGTCAACAGGGGAACGAGAACCATGCCTCCACCGGCACCGAATAAACCATTTACAGACCCGGCACCCAGTCCGGCTAACCCGGAGCCGATATATTTTTTAATTTTCAAAAGGAACACCTCCTGAGGAGATTTTCTCCACAGGAGGTGTTTTTATACAGGCTGATTTACAGCATTGCCATCAATGCGTCTGCATACTGAGCACAGGTAGCGCCGGAGGTGCTGCCGGTAACAGCTACCGGGCAGATAGCCATGGCATTTTCCAGCTTTTGTGCCGCTTCCAGACGGCAGATATGCCGCAGAAGCATGGCAGCGGCCTTCAGAATGCTGTCCGGGTTGGCGTAGTTGCCCATACCACGCTCAATCATCCGGGGTGCAGAACCGTGGATGGCCTCAAACATGGCATAGCGGTCGCCAATGTTGGCGCTGCCTGCTGTGCCCACACCGCCCTGGATCTGGGCGGCTTCGTCGGTGATAATATCGCCGTACAGATTGGGGAGCAACACTACCTGGAACTTGCTCTGCAGATTTTCTTTCAGCAGGTTGGCGGTCATGATGTCGATGTAGTAATCCTCTACTTCAATACCGGGATACTCAGCGGCAATCTCATGGCAGATGGCGGTAAATTTGCCATCGGTCTTTTTCATAATGTTGGCTTTAGTAACAATGGAAACATGAGTCTTGCCGTTCTGCTTGGCGTAATCAAAGGCGGCCCGGGCGATCCGACGGGTTCCCAGATCGGTGGTAACCTTGAAATCCACTGCCATACCGGGCAGTTCCACGCCCCGGCTGCCCAGAACGTATTCACCCTCGGTGTTCTCCCGATAGAACGTCCAGTCAATGTTCTTCTCGGGAATAGACACAGGCCGCACGTTTGCATACAGGTCCAGTTCCCGACGCATCGCCACGTTGGCGCTCTCCATGTTGCCGCCCATGGGGGTGGTTGTAGGGCCTTTCAGCAACACATCACAGGTTTTGATCTCGGCAAGTACGTCATCGGGGATGGGCTGGTTTTTAGCCAGACGGTTTTCGATCGTCAGCCCTTCGATCTGCTTGATCACAATGGAGCCGGCTGTAATTTCATCGGCCAGCAGCTTCTCAAGAACCCGGGATGCCTGGCTGGTGATGATCGGGCCGATGCCGTCCCCATCAATTACGCCGATAGTGACGGTCTTCTTGGTGGAGAAGTCGGTCTTCTCGCAGTTCATGTTTTCTATGCGTGCAAGCTGCTCCTGCAGGAGCGCCCGAAAGGCCTCACAAGCCTGATTCACTTCGTTCATTGTCCACCCTCCTTGGTGTAATTCAGCAGACCGCCTGCCAGCAGGATCGCCTGCTGCCGGGCTGTCAGATTGCAAAGAGCTGTAAATGCAGCTCCGGTGCTGGCGTTTTTTACAGTGATCTTACCCTGTGCAATGCCGTTGGGAAGGTCGCTGAGCTTTAATATATGATCCTGCTCCAATGCATCGTAGTCCGCAGGGTCGGCAAAGGTCAGAGGCAGGATGCCGGCGTTGATCAGGTTGGCCACATGGATCCGGGCAAAGCTCTTGGCGATCACACAGCGAATTCCTAAGTACATGGGGACCAGGGCAGCATGCTCACGGGAAGAACCCTGACCGTAGTTGCTGCCACCGATGATGATGCCGTCGCCCGCCGCTTTTGCCCGTTCCGGGAAGTCCGGGTCGCAGACCTCAAAGCAGAATTTGGATAGATGGGGGATGTTGGAGCGGTAGGGCAGGATCTTGGCACCGGCGGGCATAATATGGTCCGTGGTGATGTTGTCACCGACTTTCAGTACCAGCCCGGCAGTCAGAGAGTCGGAGAAAGGTTTACTTTGAGGGAATTCCTTGATATTAGGACCACGCAGGACCTGCGCGTTTACCGCATCCGCCGGGGGCAGAGGAGCCAGAACAGAGGAATCATCGATCAGGAACTGCTCCGGCAGCTTGATAGCCGGAATCGGCTCCAACGTGGTGGGGTCTGTAATAAAGCCTGTCAGGGAAGAAGCGGCGGCAGTTTCCGGAGATACCAGATAGACTTGACCGTCCTTTGTGCCGCTGCGGCCCAGGAAGTTCCGGTTGAAGGTACGCAGACTCACACCGCCGGAGTTAGGGGAGAAGCCCATGCCAATGCAGGGGCCACAAGCGCACTCCAAAAGCCGGGCACCGCTGGCCAGAATGTCTGCCAGCGCCCCGCAGTTGGCCAGCATGGTCAGCACCTGCCGGGAGCCGGGGGAGATGGACAGGCTGACACCGGGGGCAATGGTTTTGCCTTTCAGTATAGCTGCCACCTTTAACAGGTCCAGCAGAGAGGAGTTGGTGCAGGAGCCGATACAGACCTGATCAACCTTGGTGTCCTTCAAGCTGTCTACCTGTACCACATTGTCCGGGCTGTGGGGACAGGCGATCAGGGGCTTTAATGCGGATAGGTCAATATCGATGATCCGGTCATATTCCGCATCCGCGTCAGAGCACAGAGGAGTGTAATCCTGCTCGCGGCCCTGGGCAGCCAGGAATTGACGGGTCACCTCGTCAGAGGGGAAAATGGAAGTTGTGGCTCCTAATTCCGCACCCATATTGGTGATGGTAGCACGCTCCGGGACAGAAAGGGTAGCAACACCGGGACCGCCCCATTCAATGATCGCGCCCACACCGCCCTTTACAGACAGGATCCGCAGGATCGCCAGGCTGACATCCTTCGCAGTCACATAGGGATTGGGCTTTCCGGTCAGATTCACCTTGAACAGCTTTGGCATGGTGATATAATACGCACCGCCACCCATAGCAACCGCCACATCCATGCCGCCGGCACCGAATGCCAGCATACCCAGACCGCCGCCGGTGGGGGTGTGGCTGTCAGAGCCGATCAGAGTCTTGCCCGGTTTGCCGAACCGCTCCAGATGGATCTGGTGACAGATACCGTTGCCGGGACGGGAGAAGTAAACACCGTGCTTGGCAGCTACCGTTTGCAGATATCGGTGGTCATCGGCATTTTCAAAGCCGCACTGCAGGGTGTTATGATCCACATAGGCCACGCTCAGCTCTGTTTTGACCTGGGGAATACCCATTGTTTCAAATTCCAGATAAGCCATCGTGCCGGTAGCATCCTGGGTCAGCGTCTGGTCGATCCGCAGAGCAACCTCACTGCCCGGTGTCATATCGCCGGATACCAAGTGGGAAGCGATGATTTTCTGTGCGATCGTCTTACCCATGATAATCAAACCTCTCAATCATATGTTTTTTCGCATTTGCGATATGGCGCGTGATCAACTCACAGGCCAGATCTGCATTTCCGGAGGAAATGGCTGTGAAGATATCCTTGTGCTCCTGGATAGAATTAGCCAGCCGCTGGTCGCTGCCAATGGATAGTCTGCGATAGCGCTGGGTCTTGCGGTGCAGCGGCCGCAGTGTGTCACAGATAACACCCCGTTTGGACATTTCATAGATGGCTGTATGGAACCGGTCGTCCATCTGGCGAAGCCGTTCCAAATCCCGTTTTTCATAGTAAAAATCCTGCAATTCGTTGATTTGACGCAGTTCTTCCAATTCTCCGGCAGTGATATTCTTGGTGGCATAATAGGCAGCAAGGCCTTCAATACGCTGACGGATGTCCATAATATCAATCAGGTCGTCAACAGTAATACCCAGAACAACAGAACCCTTGGCGGTATCCTCAATCAAACGCTCCTGGGCAAGACGGCGAAGGGCTTCGCGAATAGGCGTGCGGCTGACACCCATATTTTCAACCAGCTTCAACTCGGTCAGAATTTCGCCCCTGGGATAAACACTGGTAATAATATCGGATTCCAGCTTTTCAAACACTTGGTCTGCCAGGGAAACAGTCTTAAATTCCCGCATATTCCGATACCTCCTCAAACGGTCTGGAACCGGCCAGGTGCCAATTCCTCAATTTTTTCTTCCATTTCTCCATGGGACATGACGGTCTGACGGTCATCCTCGTATTGCTGGTCAATCCAGGCCTTTAGGGTAGCAACCAAAGGATCGGTCTTTAAAAGTTCCTTCTCAGTACCAGTGAGGCGGTAGTTCTGGTTGATCCAGTACGCAATGCCAGCGGCACCGGAGGTCTTGCTGATCTCCACAGTGGCAGGCCGGTTAAGGAGTTTCTGTGTATCGAAGATGGTATAGATTTCTGCATCCTTTAAAAGACCATCCGCGTGGATGCCCGCACGGGTTTCATTGAAGCGCTTGCCGACAAAGGGCGTCATGGGAGGAACTTCATACCCCATGTCCTTGCGGAAAAATTCAGCGATCTCCGTGATTACAGTGGGATCCATACCGTCCATAGAACCACGCAGAGATGCGTACTCAAAGACCATTGCCTCCAGGGGAATGTTGCCGGTACGCTCACCAATACCCAGCAAAGAGCAGTTAACAGCGCATGCGCCGTAAAGCCATGCGGTAGAAGCATTGGTGACAGCTTTGTAGAAGTCATTATGACCGTGCCATTCCAAACATTCGCTGGGTACATCAGCATAGTGCTGGAGTCCGTAGATAATACCGGCAACGCTCCGGGGCATGGCAGCTTCTGTATAGGGAACACCGTAGCCCATAGTGTCGCAGGCGCGAATCTTTACAGGAATACCTGCCTGACGGGATAGATTCTGTAGCTCGTTGACAAAGGGAACAACAAAACCGTAGAAGTCAGCACGGGTGATGTCCTCCAGATGACAGCGGGGGATAACACCGGCATCAAAAGCATCAGAAACAGTTGCCAAATAATGATCCAGCGCTTGCTTCCGGGTCATCTTCATCTTCTTGAAAATGTGATAGTCGCTGCAGCTTACCAGAATACCGGTTTCTTTAATGCCCAAATCCCGGACCAGACGAAAATCCTCCTTGCTGGCACGAATCCAGCTTGTGATCTCCGGAAATTTCAGATCAAGCTCCATGCACTTCTCAATTGCGTCCCGGTCCTTTTTACTGTAAATAAAGAACTCTGTTTGACGGATGATGCCGTAAGGACCACCCAGTTTAGACAGCAACTTATAAATATTAACGATCTGATCTACACTGTATGGCTCCACAGATTGCTGTCCGTCACGCAGGGAGGTATCGGTGATCCAGATCTCCTCCGGCATATTCATAGGCACCCGGCGATGGTTAAAAGCAACCTTCGGTACAGAGCCGTATGAGAAGATATCCCGCTGCAGATTTGGTTCTGCAACATCCTGCAAAGAGTACTTGTAGGACTTTTGTTCCAGTAGGTTTGTTTTGTTGGAAATCTCAAGCATAAGACCATGCTCCTTTCTGTGACTGGTAAAGTAATACTATTGTATACAATTATACATGGGAACGAAAAAAAGTCAACAAGGAAGAAACAACAAAAACGCTGATCAAAGTAAGTCTTCTTTAGAGAATATGCATAGTGAAAAGTGGTTTTATTTCAAAATATCAATAGTCTTCTCAATTCTCTTATAGAGACAACCTGTGGTACTTCGTAAGCTCACGATCAAGGGCTGCTGTGTCTGCTTTTCATGGGTTTCCAAATAGAATATGGGCGTGTTGCTTCATTTTTGCAACACGCCCATGATTAAAAGTATTAACCTGAAATCTTTAGAGACAGATTCATACGGGACAGATCCTTAAAGGAACCGGTGGAAGACTTCATAATATCGTTATACCATTCTTCCAGATCTTCAGTCCGCAGATCGTCAGTGATAAGATAATCACGATAAGACAACTCGCTATCGCCCACATAGTACATCACATGATAACCGTACTCGGTTTCGATTACCTCACAGTCACCGGCATGGCGGGACTCGTCAATGGCCCAATTCAGGAAGTTGGTCACGTATTCGGAATCTGGAGTAATGTCTTCAAACAGGCCGCCGTCCTTAGCACTGGAGTCATCACTGTGCTTCTTGACCAGTTCAATAAAGCTGGCCTCAGTAGCTTCGCCTTTCTTCCAAGTATTCAGATAACCCTCAGCCTTTTCCTTGGCGGTGTTTTTCTCGACCTCGGAGTATGTGATATTGCCATTATCATCCTTCGTACCACCCGCAAACTTCACAAGCAGATGGCGAACATTGCCCAGGGGACGGTTGTTCTCGTTGCGTTCCAGGAACATGACCACATAGTAGCCGTTGACACTGGTAGTTTCGTTTCCGTCTTTATCCTTGGAGGTAGTCTGATTGGAAATGAAGGTAACATCATGTTTCTGGCGGCTGGTGCTGGTAAGCCAGTTACGGTAAACAGAAGAAATCTCGGGAGAAAGCGCCTGCATTTCAGTGGCACTTACATTCTTCTTCTCTTCGTTGACTTTTAATCCGGCGATCATCAGATCCAGTTCTTCTAGGTCGCTGGCAGCGCTCAGGAACTTTGCCTCATCATATGCCTGTTTCTTTGCGGCAGCGATCTCTTCGTCTGTATAGGTCATGTTGCCTTTATCATCTTTGGTACCGCCGGTCAGATAGCTATTGTAATTGACCTCGTATACAGCGTAGGAATAGGATGTATAATTGTCATACTTGCCTTTTTCGTACGCACGGATTGCTTCCTCATCATAGGTTAAGGAGTCATAAATGTAATCATAGTAGGACTGAGCATAGGAAATCCGCTCAAAATATGCTTTATAGGATTCTGTTGTAGAGCCAAAGCCATACAGGGACTGTAAATAGGCATCCAAATTCTTATAACCGTAGTAAGCAGCATAAAAACTCATGGTAGACAGATTTTCTTCCAGGGTTTCTTTATCTGCTTCGGGCATTTCAAAGCCTTTTTCCTTTGCTATATTATAAAGCGTGTAATTGGACTTGGCATTTTGTAGCGCAATTTCCATAAAATGATCAGCCCAGGTACCACCTTCAGTATAGGCTTGCTTATCCAATGGCTTGGTTACATCCAGGTTCAGCAGCCAGGAGACATATGTGTTGGTATAGTCTCCGTAGTAGTTATACCACTCACTATAGGTGCTGGAAATAGCGTCCTTCAGGTAGTATGTCATTTCAACAGTGTTGATTTCTTGACCATTCACAATAGCAGCGATGGTATTCTTCTGGAAAATGCCGGAACGGTTGATGCCGGTAGCAGTAATAACAGATACAGCGACGATAACAACCGCCAGCATAATGGCAACAAAAGAAAGGGTATAGGCCTTCAGCTTCTTGGCCTCTTTCTGTTCTGCACGCTGCTTTTCGGTAAGTGCGGCAGCGTTTTGCTCCTTGCGAAGCTTTTTCTTGCTGGATGCGCTCATGTAATCATTTCCTCTCATTGTCCAAATGATAGTACTACGATCTCGGCCGATCATAGACCTAGCAATTATAACCGATTCTTCCACCGGTTTCAAGGGTATTTATTTGCTTTTCCATGAAAAAGGGAAAAAGTTTATAGAAATTTAATGTTTCTATCACACTAAACTAAAAGCATGGGGGGCAAAGCCCCCCATGCTGACCCGCTTTAGCCGTAGCGCATCCAATTATGACCTGCACGAAAAGGCAGGTGGGTTGCCGCTCCATGCCTTAGCTGCTCCCAACGTCCACCACACGTCAAAGCGTGGGCGGGAGGTCTGCAATCCGGCAAGGAAGTCTAACGTCCCGAATAAATGATGTGGGTCCAAAAGGACACGCTACGCACCAAGCAGGCGGTATATCTTATTCTTCAGATTCCTCGTCCTCGTAAAGCTGATCCATAATCAGGCTATATACAGCTTCCAGTTCTTCCTCATCCTCAATTGCACACAGGATCGGCTCACCGTCTTCCTCAATAGATTTGAGAACACTGACCTCCAGATCTTGAGCAGGTGTCTCACCATCAGCAGGTGTTACAGCCAAATAGGTAAAGCCATTATACTCAATTGTAGTGAGCACTTCCAACTCGTATTCCGTACCGTCCTCGTCTATAATTGTCATGAAATCAGAACCGTATTCATCCAACATGATTTACTGCCTCCCTTTATATGGTACGACTCTATTGTAACGGCTGAGGCAATGAAAATCAAGAGGAAAACGTTGCTTCTATTTTGTCTTAGGAGAAATAGTCTTCCAATAAACGGGATAGCATTTTTGGTGAAGTAACAGGAATACCGTGACGCAGTGCTTCCTGATCTGCATCCGGATACAGCTCTGCCCGATATGGAAACACTTGAACAGGCTGGGATTCACTGCTGTCCCATAGGGCGAGATAACCATTGTGCAGGCCAAGATAGCAGCACAGTATCCATACCAAGACAGGCATACAGAATTTCTTCATTTGTGTCTCCTTTACGCGATTGATTCTATGTTCATAGTATGACCAGCAGTGGGGAGTTTATGAATAATATTTAAGGCATTATTCGATGGAAAAAGGGACTTGTACAATGATTATTATGGGCGCGCCACGCTGGGCTTTTCTATTCGGGCACAGGCCGTCAACCTGTTAAAGGTATTCCAGCGACCGATGAACTAATATATATAAGAATGAAGTTTTAGACTCTATAGTAAGTGTTGAGGTCAGGCGATGAACCCGACCTCAACATTTACTATAAAACCAATCATTGCATAGAATTAGCTACGCTTTTCAAATTTACCTTTTGCTGGCTTGAACTTAGGCTGATAGAAGATATAACTCAGGCCCAGGAAAACTGCAAGAAAAGCCAGACTGATCTTCCAACCAAGGGAAAAAGCACTGTTGTGATAGGTGAAGGTAACGGTGTGGTAACCTTCTGTAAGAAGTACACCAACCATACAGTCACCAATTAATACGGTTTCAGCAGGTACTCCGTCTACTGTGGCAATCCAGTTGCCATCCTGGGGAATAGAGGTGTAAAGAACACCGTCCCGGTTACAATTTATCGTGCCTTCCAAATAGGTATTCTTGAAGGTTGTCAGTTCCAGCGTGGAAGCATTTAGTACGTCGTAGCCTTGGCGGAATAATGTTTCGTCCAAAACCGCTGCGCTGATTGTAATAGTGCCCTTTTCGTTGGACTTACAGTTCAGCTTGACCTCGACTACGTCCCCAATGGCCACATCACATACGGAGATCATTTGTGGCAGGCTGTAGGTTTCACTAAACAGCAGTTCACCATTATAGTATACAGAGTAGCTATTCTTTTTGCTTAAGTCCAGATTGATACACATAAGACCATTCATATCAGCTGTGTAACTATAGGTGATGCTGCCACTCTTGTTTTCGGTTGTATAAGCACAGTAGCCTGTTTGGGTTTTAGAAGCAGTCAAAACCACATTACTGCCGTTGATGATCAGGTTACTGCCATTAAACTGGGTCCATACATCTTGGGTAAGAGCGGTGGCTGCACGCATCAGTTTATTTTGGAAATAGTACCGCCTGCTTGCCTGGTTAAAATCTACATTGATAAGCTGCGTGTCCGCCAAAAATCCCAGCGGCAAATATGCATTGTTTTCCAGCAAATGCACATTGCCGAAGTAGTGAAGATCATCAAAGTATGCGTTCTTCTCTACATTGCCATCCCGCTCTATCATATATTTCAGATTCAAAAACAGGTTGGCTACCGGGGAACTTTCTTCAAAACAGTAGCGATTGTAGGTGTTTTTAGCGCCGTAGCCCAGTGCTTGCATAAATTCTGTGACACTGACATTGGCAGAACTAGTAAAGGTGCTGATGCCATTGTATCCATTGAGCGCACCGTCGTTTAAAGTCTGAGAATGGGTGACCTCAGTCCGGTAGAACAGGTTGTTGGATTCCCGCTCCTGCATGTACCGGATTGCGCGTTGAGCATTGGTTGTACCCTTTGGATAGTTGGAAACGTTGGTGCCGGGGAACCATGCGCTAAAGTTAATCAGATTCAGTGATAGTTCTAAAATCATCAGAAATACCATCATAGAAGAACCCAATTTTCGTTTATGACGCCAAGCGGATAAGGCTTGTCGTTTCTGCGCTCTATCGGCATCCTTAGATAATCCTTTACGGTTGTGTGCGTACACCAATGTAGCAAGATATGCAATCAAGAACAGTGCGTTGTAGATCAAATAGGTGCTATGTGTGGCAATTGTTTCCAGATTGCTGTAGATACTATCCCAGTTGTTCCAAGGCTGCAGGGACACCCTGCCGGAAATCAACTCTGCAAACAGGGCGATATCGTCACAGCACAGAGTTACACCAATAGCCAAAATACCGGCCATGGTAATTTGCCATAGGCGGAAACTTCGTCGCAGAGTCCAGGCATAGTACGCCATATACAGCAATACAAAACTATACAGGAAGCTGAACCGGTAGGGAATCATATTTGTAAAATGGAAGCCATGCCAGATATAGTCTAGTTGGCGGATAATAAAGCTAACGTTAAAGAAAATCAACAGAAGTACAGAGCAAATTTTGTCCCGTACTTTTACCTGCTTACAGGTCAGAAATAAAAAGGCCAAAATGTTGGTGCTGATACCGCAGTATAGATTGGGCAGGCCTTCCTTAAAGGTGGGCTCCAGACCGCCATTCATATTGCCTGCTACCTTTCGCATGGCATCCAGCAGGCCTTGCCAAGTGTGTTTATCTGCGATATTCAGCCGGAAGCCATGGGGGAAGTTGTTCACGCTGGATTGGGTATTTTGCAGCGCGGCCAGAGCTGGCAGCTCCAAAATAGCAGTCATGCCAATTGCTAAAATAGAGAAAATAGCGATTCGGATCAGGTCGGCAAATAACTTCTTAAAGCCGTTCCAGCGACAGACCTGATAGCAAATAAACACCAGCAGAACAAAGAGGCAAGTGAAAAAGCCAATATAGTAGTTGGAGAATACAGATAGAAACAGTGTGACAGTATACAGAAAAAATTTCTTATTGCTTAGCAGTGAAACAGTGCCCAACACCACCAGAGGAAGCAGGGCAAAGGTATCCAGCCACATAATGTTCCATTGGTATCCCAATGCCCAGGCACACAGCGCATACAGACAGCCAAAAACAGAAAGGGAAAAATCGTCTTTTTTAAAGACCTTTTTTAAAAATAGAGAAAAGAACGCTGCTGCCAGACCCAGTTTCAGGGGCATCAGCAGAGAGAAATATGCCAATGTGAGGTTTTCAGGCACCAGGACGCTGATTAAGTTTAGTGGAGAGGCCAGATAATAGGCGATAAGGCCCAAATAATCCATACCCATGCCGATGTTCCAGGTGTACAGCAGAGAGTCCCCGGACAACAGGGCCTTTCGGAAAGCAACGAAAAAAGGATAGTACTGGTGATAGCAATCCGAATAGAGCATGGAGTATTCACCGTTGAAGGAAAGCATATTGAATAGCCGCAGCAGCAGCAATCCGCCGCAGGTCATCAGAAATGCCAGGACCGGATAATTCCATTTTCTACCGGTAAGTTGTGGTAATTTCATGATAATCCCCCTGGATAATATCTGTTTTTTAATTTTACCACATTATGCCCAGCGGGTAAAGACTAAATGTTAAAAATTAATATTTTTTGTGATGTTACAGTTCTATGTGCGTTGTTAGGGCAATAATATGCAAAAAAGGACGCATTGCAATGGCAAAACGTCCTTTTTGCTGAGAAAAACAATCATCCTTTGTGCCTTTGTTTTGTTTTTTATTTAGAAAAAAGTCAATATCAGAGAATTAAACAGATCAATCCTGTGGCACCGTCGTTGACGATACGGGTCAGTGTACCCCTGAATTTTGCCCGCACATCTTCCGGAGTGCGTACCAGTTTAGAAGTCAGTCCCTCTTGTATCAGAGCATAGACAGATCTGCCGAAAATGTTGCTTTCCCACAGTTTATCCGGATCCTCGCCGGAAAGGTAGGTGATCAGATCCTGAGACTGCTGTTCGCCGCCAACCATCGGACTGATCTCTGTATCGATATCCACCCGAATCATATGGATGGAAGGGGCACCCGCTTTTAGTTTGACACCGAAAGCACCGCCTTTGCGAACAACCTCTGGGGTTTGCAGAGTCATCTCTTCAGCAGTTGGCATGACGATGCCGTAACCGGTTGCTTTCACTGAGGCCAATGCGTCAGAAATTTGGTCATATTCCTGTTTGATAGCGGAAAGCTCTGCAAGCAGGGACAAAAGCTGGGCGTCATTTTGGATGGTCATACCCGCCTTGTTGCTGAGGATCTCGTAGAAGAGAGTTTCCGGGAAGCCTAAAGCGCAGGATACGGTGCCGGTGGCAAGATCCATACCCCGGATAGAAAAGTCCAGTACATGCTCCAGATCCTTTAATGCGGATAGGGTTGTTTCTGCCTGCCCAAGGGTAACAATTTGTCCGGAACGTTGAATCAGAGTTTCATAAAGCGCGGCTTTGACCGGATGCTCCGGTTCCAGCGCATCCATCCAGCGAGGCAGATAGACCCGCAGCTCCATCATAGGAAAGGCATACAGAAGTTGACGAAGCAGCTCTCGGATCCCCTCACTGTCCAGCGCCTGACAATCCACAGCAATGGCCCGGATTCCAAATTCCCGATAAATGGAATCCTTCACTGCCTGTGCCGCGTCCCCAGCCGGATTTCTGGAATTGATAATCACCAAGAAGGGCTTGCCGGTAGTCTGCATATCGGTGATAGCCCGCCGTTCTGCTGTTACATAATCAGCTCTTGGAATGTCAGTGACAGTTCCGTCAGTGGTCACCACCAGTCCGATAGAGCAATGTTCGTCCATAACCTTTTTTGTGCCGAGTTCTGCAGCTTCTGTCATTGGGATCTCATAGTCGTACCAGGGGGTGGTGACCATCCGCGGTACGCCTTCCTCTTCTGCACCTACAGCACCATCTACCATATACCCTACGGTGTCGATCATTCTCACTCGCAGAGTTGCGGTCCCATCAGGGGAGATCTCCACAGCTTCTTCCGGTACAAATTTTGGTTCGCTGGTCATAATTGTTTTACCGGAGCCGCTTTGGGGCAGCTCATCCCGGGCTCGCTCTTTGCGGTAGGGATCGTCGATGTTGGGAATGACCAGTTCCTCCATTATGCGTTTGATTAGTGTTGATTTTCCGGTTCGTACCGGACCTACCACGCCAATGTAGATGTTACCGCCGGTACGGGTAGCAATGTCAGAGTAAATAGTTTCCATAGCCAGCCTCCTTATCCGGCAGGAAGCTCGCTCCTGCCACGGTCTAAGAAAGAGTATGTCCCCTGGGGGACAAATAGAACAGGGATAGGCCAAAGCAAAAGCTGCAGCCTTCTTACGACACCATAGTTGACCGGTTGACACTCTGTTTTCTTATAAATTGCTTCCCACAGCGGTATTTTATGGAAAGACAAAGGATAGGCTATATTTATAAAGCTGTGGAATTACGCAAATTACCTATAAGATTTTACATTGACAGTCATTTTGGATAGGGCTATAATACTGAAAAAAGGCAAGAGGTATTATAATGAGAATGTTTGACCTGACAGGTAAGCTTGCGCTGGTTACAGGCGGCGCCCATTCCATAGGTTTTGCTATTGGCGTTGGTTTGGCAAGGGCCGGTGCGACCGTCTGCTTTAACTGTTCCAGCGAAGAGAGCTGTAAGCGTGGAGTGGAAAGCTATTTGGAAGAGGGTGTTCAGGCTTACGGTTATGTGGCGGATGTAACCAGTGAAGAGCAAATGAATACTTTAGTTGCACAAATTAGAAAGACACACGGCATTATTGATATTCTAGTAAACAATGCAGGCATTATTAAGCGTATTCCAATGCTGCAAATGCAAGTGTCGGACTTTGAAAGGGTGATTGATGTGGATCTGGTTGCTCCCTTTATTTGCGCAAAGACGGTTTTGCCGGGTATGATCGAGAAGGGCCGTGGAAAGATTATAAATATTTGTTCTCTGATGAGCGAGTTTGGACGCGAGACAGTCTCAGCCTACGCTGCGGCAAAGGGTGGACTGAAAATGCTGACACGGAACATCTGCGCCGAATTTGGTCACGCTAATATCCAGTGTAATGCCATTGGTCCCGGTTATATAGCTACCCAGCAAACAGCACCGTTGCGGGAACGGCAGGCGGATGGCAGTCGCCATCCCTTTGATCAGTTTATCCTGGCGAAAACACCTGCCGGACGCTGGGGTGTGACGGAGGATCTGGCGGGTCCTGCAGTATTTCTTGCCAGTGGAGCATCTGATTTTGTAAATGGGCAGCTTTTGTTTGTGGATGGAGGCATCACCGCCTACATTGGCAAGCAGCCTTGATGTTTCGAAGGATTAATAGTGAGCTGGGATGTCTGCACTTTATAATTGGGTGCAAAAGGAACTTTGGAGAAGAATAAACTTGATAAGTCTATAAACGGAGTTTGACAAAGAGTGTATTCTTTAGTAAAATAATTAAATAAATGAAAGGGGGATGGACAGTGCCAATCCAAATTCCTAATGACCTGCCGGCAGCCGGTACGCTGCAACAGGAGAATATATTTGTCATGAATGAGAATCGGGCCATTGCCCAGGATATTCGCCCGCTGGAAATTGTGCTTTTGAATTTGATGCCGACAAAGATCGTGACGGAGACACAGCTTTCACGGCTTTTGGGCAATACTCCGCTGCAGGTTCGCTTGGAGCTGATGCACACAACCTCTCATGTGGCCAAAAATGTGCCTCCGGAGCATTTGTTGAATTTTTACAAAAGCTTCGATGAATTAAAGGACCGTAAATTTGATGGCATGGTGATCACCGGTGCGCCAGTGGAGAACATTCCTTTCGAAGATGTGGACTACTGGCCGGAGCTTTGCCGGATTATGGAGTGGAGCAAGACCAATGTACATTCGACCTTCCATATTTGCTGGGGTGCACAGGCGGGACTGTATTACCATTATGGGATTCAAAAGCAAAAGCTGGATGAGAAGCTGTTCGGTGTATTCCCACACAAGGTTGATTACAAGCGTTCGATCCTGCTGCGAGGCTTTGACGATGTTTTTTGGGTGCCCCATTCCCGTCATACTACCGTATCACGGAAGGATATTGAGGCAGTGCCCGGATTGAAAATTCTGGCTTCATCCGAACGCGCAGGTGTATACGCAGTGGCAAGCAAAGCCGGACGCCAGATTTTTGTCACAGGCCATTCGGAGTATGACCCGGACACCCTGAAAAGAGAGTATCTGCGGGATAAGGCTCTCGGATTGCCGATTCGTGTGCCGGAAAATTACTTCCCCGGGGATGACGAGACCATGGAGCCAATTGTCCGCTGGCGCGGCCATGCCAATTTACTGTTTTCCAATTGGCTTAATTATTTTGTTTATCAGACAACTCCGTATGACATAATGACCATTGGTCAGGCGTGACAAGGGCGGAGCGAGCAAATGGGTTTATGTACAGGGCGGGCCGGGCGTCCGCCCTGTGTTAGCAACAGGGGGTGCTGCTATGGAATTACATATTGACGGTTTACAATGCACGCCCCAGCCCGGACAGACGCTACTGGAGCTTGTCAGGGATCTGGGTATGGATGATAAGGCCCTTTCCCAAAGACCACTTGCGGCCAAGATCGCCGGTGAAGTATTCAATTTAAACTATGTTCCAATGCGCGTTGCTGACATCTGTTTGGAGCGGCCCTCTATCCGCCGCGCTATGGCTGCATCTGGCGGAGAGATCCATCTTCTGCGATACACGGATCCCAGCGGCAAGGATGTATATGCCCGGACAGCCCAATTTTTGCTGTTTCTGGCCTTGCATCAACTTTGGCCCAATGCCAGAGCAAAAATGAACTGCACTGTAGGCGCTGGTTTGTTTGTCGAGGTTTTTAATGCAGCGGATTTTAGTGTGCATCGGTTGAAGCAGCAGGTTTCCAGGTTGATTTCCATGGATATTCCCCTAATTCGGCGTCGAATTCCTACCCAGGAGGCCGTGGAACATTTCTGCACCCGAGGGCAGACGGATAAGGCCAGATTGCTTTCTTTGCGGAAGGAACCGTATTTTGATGCATACGCGTATGGGGATTTTTTGGATTATTACTATGGAGAGCTGGCACCGTCTACCGGCTACCTGCAGGTATGGGATATTCTGGATGCAGACGGCGGTTTTTTCTTCATATATCCGAATGACAATGAGCCTGATCGGATTGCTCACTATCAAGAGATGCCAAATTTTCTTTCGGTCAGCACAGAAGGGGAACGATGGTGCGAGCTGATGAAGTGCGAGACGGTTGCAGATCTTAATGATCTGGTGTGCAGCGGTCAAATCAGGGAACTGATTCGGGTGAATGAGGCGCTCCATGAAAAACGGTTTTCCCAGGTGGCGGACATGGTATGCCAACGGGGTGCCAGAGCAATCATGTTGGCCGGTCCCAGCTCATCCGGTAAGACCACCTCAGCGAACCGGTTGGCCACGCAGCTTCGTATCCATGGGAAAAAGCCTATTTTAATGGGTTTGGATGATTATTACATTGATAGGGATCAGATCATACCCGGACCGGACGGCAAGCTGGACCTGGAGCATATCAATACCATTGATACAGAGCTGTTCAGTCAGCACATAAAAGCACTTTTGGCTGGGAAGGAAGTAGAGCTGCCGACGTTTAATTTTAAAACAGGCAAGCGGGAATGGAATGGACATAAATTGCGGCTGGAGCCGAATACAGTCATCATTGTGGAAGGACTGCACGCGCTCAATCCGGTTCTGCTGCCAGAGGAATTGCCGCATGCTCTGGTATTCCGGCTATATGTGAGTCCTCTGCTGCCACTGAATTTGGATGATCATAACCGTATTCCCACCAGTCTTTTAAGGCTGTTGCGGCGTACAGTCCGGGACCATGAGACCCGGGGAGCATCTGTTGAGAAGACTATGTCCATGTGGGATTCTGTCCGCAGAGGGGAGAAACAGTGGATTTTCCCTTATCAAGAGAATGCGGACGTGATTTTTAATAGCTCCACCCTTTACGAGCTTGCAGTGTTGAAAAAACATATTTTCCCCCTGCTGACTAGGATCCAACCCGAGGAGAGCTGTTATGAGCAGGTCCGTTCTGTTGTGAAGATTCTGAATTATGTGCAGGAGGCGGATGTGGATGACGAAATTCCGCCCACCAGCTTAGTCCGGGAATTCATCGGCGGAAACAGCTTTTACAAATGAAGAAACGGCGGAAGGCTGCAGCCTTCCGCCGTTTTATGCAGTTAGAGAAATTCTGTTGTTGCATTAAAGCAGTTCAGAAGTCACGATTACAGTGGCAGAAGAGTTCTTAGCCGTATTCATCTTTTTATAAGGATTGGGACTGGGGAAGTTAAGGATCAGGGAAAAGAGAACGCATACCAGTATTGCTGCGGCCCCCACACTCATCCAAAAGCTGCGTTGATGCAAAAGCTCCTTGGTAATGTAGAGAAAGGCCAGACACAAGCCGGAAAGTAAGATGGCACATATTGCCAAAATGATCTTTAACCAAACTACACCAAAGCCGGCAAAAATCATGAACAGAAGAAACAAAAGGGTATCTGCAATCAACGCGTATGTCATATAATGTTCCATTTCTTTGTAACGGTTGGGGCGTTTTGCCATGGGTCATCCCTCCCAGAAGTTTTCTTATACTATTTATATCATATCCTGTCAGAAAATGCAATCTTTTCTGTAAAAGTCCTATTTATATGGCATCTATTGAACTGTTTGTTTCAAGACAGCCTATTTTAATGCTTGCGTAAATGGGGAATAAATGGTATACTGACTATATATATTTGTACGTGTACGCACAAGGAGCTATTATGGGAGAACCAAAGTATCGTCTGGAGGGGATTGTCCATACCCGTAATGAGGGCATGGAGGATTTTGAAGGACCTTTGGATGTGATATTTTTGCTGCTGAGTAAAAATAAAATAGAGATCCAGGACGTGTCTATTACGGCAATTTTGGAGCAGTATCTGGCTTATCTGGATGAGATGAAGCGTCTGGATATAGAGATTGCCAGCGAGTTTATTACCATGGCCTCTCATTTGATGCTGATTAAAACAAAAATGCTGTTATCCGCAGCAGAGCAGGCAGAGGCAGAGACAGAACTGGATATACTCCGTCAGTCTCTGATCGAGCGCCAGCGCAAGGAGGCCATTGAGCAAATCCGCCTGGCTGTTACCGTATTGGAACCGCGCAATGAGGTAGGCAGATGCATCTTCACCAAGGCCCCGGAGCCTTTGCGGCGGGATAGCACCTACCGTTATAAGCATGTACCGGAGGATTTGTTATGGGCGCTTGAAGAAATCTCGGAGCGTAATCAGAAGCGTTTGCCGCCGCCTACTGTCAATTTTAAGGGCATCGTAGGCAAGGAGCCTTATCCAGTCTCCCGGAAGGCCAAGGAGGTTGTCCGAACACTGGTTCTGCGTGGTATAGAACGGCTGAAAAACCTATTTATCGGCAATCGCAGCCGCAGTGAGATCGTAGCTACATTTCTGGCAGTGTTGGATCTGTGTAAAACCAATTCTGTAAGTTTGGAAGATGACAATTCCGGAGAGAATCCCAATATCCGTCTGTTGCATGAGCCGAATGATCAGGAGGCCACATAATGGAACAAATTGAATTGCAGAGGGCCATCGAAGCAATCCTGTTTGCGGCCGGTGAACGTATCGAACTTTCCCGCCTGGCAATGGTGCTGGAAACCGATGAAATAGAGGTCCAGGCGGCAGCGGATGCTCTGGCAGATACGTTGGCATTTAACCGCAGAGGTATTCGTATTCTGCGTCTGGAAAAGGGCTATCAGATGGTCTCGTCAGGCGAAATGGCGGACTATGTTACCAAATGTCTGGAGACCAGAAAGCCACCGAAGCTGTCTTCGTCTCAACTGGAGACGTTGACAATTATTGCCTATTATCAGCCGGCTACTAAGGCTATGGTGGAGCAGATTCGGGGCGTAGACAGTTCCTATTCCATTGCGGCGCTTTTGAATAAGAAGCTGATCCAGGATGCGGGTCGTTTAAATGTACCTGGACGGCCGATTCAATACCGGACTACATCGGACTTTTTGCGTACCTTTGGTCTGAGTTCTTTGGAGGAATTGCCGGCTATTGAAAAGGTTGATCTGGGGGAGCCTGTGGTGCAAGAGGATCCGAACCAGATGAAAATGGAGGAGGGCTGACGGATGGGATGGCTGATCTCGCTCGGCGTGCTGACCGGGCTTGCGATGTTACCCCTTGGCGTAAGTGCCCGCTATAACACAGATGGCCTGAAGCTTCGTTTGATTATCGGGCCTGTTCGCCTGACAGTGTTTCCACGAAAAAAGAAGGATGCCAAGCCCCAACCCAAAAAACAACAGATGAAACAAAAAGCTACCGTAAACAAGCAAAAGGAAGTGAAGGAGAAGGGCGGGAGTGTTTCAGATTTTCTGCCCTTGCTGCGGATTGTGCTGGAATTTATCGGTAGCTTTAAGCGAAAGCTGCGGGTAAACCGGTTGGAAATGAAATTACTTCTTGGTGGGGACGATCCATGTGACCTAGCGATCAACTATGGACGGGCCTGGTCGGTACTTGGGAATTTGATGCCTCATTTAGAGCGGGCATTTGTGATAAAAAAGCGAAATTTGGAAGTGGAATGTGACTTTACTTCCGATAAAACAAGTGTTTTGGCACGACTGGATCTGACGATTACCCTGGGCAGAGTTCTGTCGATTTCTATCCACCACGGCTTTCGGGCTGTGCGGGAATATCAGAATATTTTGAAATTACAAAAAGGCGGTGCAAAGACATGAGCCAGAAGCTTCCCAATATGTTAGAAAATACGATTGCAAAAATTCGTGAGATGGTGGATGCCAATTCTGTGGTGGGTGAACCCATTACCACACCTGACGGCGTGACCGTCATTCCTATCTCCAAGATCAGTGTGGGTCTTGGTGGTGGCGGTTCCGATTTTGTTTCCAAGAATAAGCATGGCCAGGAAAATCCCTTTGGAGGCGGTGTCGGGGCGGGTGTGAAAGTGACACCGATTGCATTTCTGATTGTGAAAGAGGGAAGTGTTCGGATGCTGCCTGTTGCGGCACCTGCCAACACTACCGCGGATCGAATTGTAGAAATGGTGCCCGATACGCTGGACAAAATTGCGAATTTCATTGACTCCAGAATAGAAAAGAAAGCCGAATAAATTTTATAGCCCGGGCTAAACTAAGCCCAGGTGATGAATATGAAAAGAATTCTTGCCGGGATGACAGCTACTTTGCTGGCTGCCGTCCTGGTTTTTCCCTGCAAGGCCATTTCAGCCCAAAGTGCTGTATTGGTGGATGCGCAGACAGGTCGTGTACTGTATGAAATGCAAGCAGACCAGCAAAGCTTGATTGCCAGCACCACAAAAATTATGACAGCCCTTGTGGTTTGCGAACAATGCAATGTACTGGACCGGGTCCGTATACCCAAGGAAGCGGTCGGTATTGAGGGCTCTTCTATGTACCTGCAGGCTGGCGAGGTGCTGACGGTTCAGGAGCTGCTGTATGGTCTGATGCTGCACAGCGGTAATGACGCAGCAGTGGCGTTGGCTATCTACTGCGGCGGAACAGTGGAGGGTTTTGCGGAACTGATGAATGATAAGGCCCATCGGCTTGGGTTGAAGGATACCCATTTTGTTAACCCCAATGGATTGGATACGCCCGGACATTATTCCACAGCCCGGGACATGGCGGTCCTGGCGGCATATGCTATGGATAATCCAATTTTTGCCCAGACAGTTTCTACAAAGACTGTCAATGTGGGCAGCCGGAGTTTGCGCAATCACAATAAGCTATTATGGCAGGTAGAGGGCGCAGATGGAGTTAAGACCGGCTACACCAAGGCTGCTGGGCGGATTTTAGTATCCAGCGCTACAAGACAGGGGCGCAGACTGATTTGTGTTACTATGAATGACCCAAATGACTGGCAGGATCATAAAAGCCTTCTGGAAAATGGGTTTTCGGACTACAGTGTCCGGCAAATTGTTACAAAGGGAGACTGTTTGGGCTATGCGGAGATTGCGGGCGGCCAGGCGGGAATTGTTCATTTGATTGCATCTGAGGACTTTTCTTACGCCCTGACATCTGAGGAGACACCGCAGATCAAGCTGTCCGGCCCCGGATTTGTATATGCGCCGGTAGTCCATGGACAGGAAGCCGGCTACGGGTATGTATGTCTTGGGGGGAAGACAGTTGGGAAAGTACCGCTGATTTTTGGAGAGACAATCGAACAGGAACCAGAGCAAAAACAGTCATTCTGGGATAAAATCAAGACATTTGTAAGGGGTAAAGCATGAAAGAGCGCTTGCAGAAAATCATTGCGGCCCGGGGAATCGCTTCCCGTCGGAATGCAGAGGAGCTGATTGCCGCAGGCAGAGTTACCTGCAACGGCCGGGTCTGTCAGCTTGGGGAAAGTGCGGACCCTAATGTGGATACAATCCTTTTGGACGGAAGACCGCTTCCGTCCAAAAAAGAATATGTGTACATAATGCTCCATAAACCAAGAGGTTATGTCACAACTTTGTCCGATGAAAAGGGCCGCCCCAATGCAGCGCAATTGGTAGTTGATTGCGGGGTGCGGGTCTATCCAGTGGGACGACTGGATATGGATTCGGAAGGTCTGCTTTTGTTTACAAATGACGGAGAATTTGCAAACCACCTTATGCACCCCAAACATGAGGTGGAAAAAGCCTATTACGTGATGGTTAAAGAATTTTCGGAGAATGGTTTAGAGCGGTTGAGGCAGCCGGTCACACTGGACGGCTATCAAATCCGCAAGCCGGATGTTACAGTAATAGACAGTCTGAAGGAATCGGGTGGTACGGCACTGCTGCAGGTAATTATTCATGAGGGCCGGAATCGGCAGGTACGCCGAATGTGTGCAATGGCCGGAATGAAAGTGGTGCGGCTGATTCGGGTGCGGGAAGGAAAAATCGTGTTGGGTAAGCTGCCTCAAGGCCAGTGGCGGTATCTGACAGCAGAGGAAGTAGAAATCCTGCGAAAATAAATTTCCAATTTACCTCTCTTTTGCTTGCAAAAGAGAGGTACTTTTGTTATGATGAAAAAAATTACATTCATTTTGGGGAGGATGCTATGCGCAACGATATTCTTTCTGTTCTAAAAGCGAAGGCGCCTGATTTTTCAAAGGGTCAGCGGCGCATTGCGCTCTATATCACAGATTTTTACGATAAAGCTGCATTTATGACTGCCAGCCGATTGGGTGAAACAGTAGGCGTTTCTGAGTCTACTGTGGTACGTTTTGCGGTGGAGCTGGGCTATGACGGCTATCCCAGTATGCAAAAGGCCATGCAGGAAATGGTTCTTAACCGCTTGACCTCTGTACAGCGCATTGGGGTTACAAATGACCGGCTTGGGGATCAGGATGTAGTATCTATGGTGTTGCACGGGGACGCGGAAAAGCTTCGCCAAACCAATGAAACGGTGAGCCGTGAGAATTTTCAGAATGCGGTAAAGGCAATCCTGAAGGCAAAACGGATTTTTGTGATCGGTGTACGGTCTGCTTCTGCATTAGCGAGTTTTATTGGCTACTACCTGAACTATATGTTTGATAACGTGCATGTTGTCACAACTTCGGGCGGCAGTGAAATGTTTGAAAAGCTTGTGAGCGTGGAAGCTGGAGATGTGGTCATTGCATTTAGCTTCCCCAGATACTCTACAGCCACTATCAAAGGCGTTCAGTATTGCCGCAGTGTAGGTGCGGTGGTTGTAGGCCTGACCAACAGCAATATTTCGCCGCTGGCGCAGAACAGTGACTATGTGCTGGTAGCTAAAAGTGACATGGTATCTCTGGTGGATTCACTGGTCGCACCGCTGAGTCTTGTTAACGCACTTTTGGTAGCGCTGGCTTCCGGTCGGGAAGAAATATTGGAGAAAAACTTTGATACTTTGGAGCGAGTTTGGGAAGAATACAATGTCTACGAAAAACGGGAAATAGATGTATGATATATGATGGAATCGTAATAGGCGGCGGTCCTGCTGGGATGTTTGCTGCAATTATGGCAGCGGATCAGGGGAATCGTGTTCTTCTTCTGGAAGCCAATAACCGGCTGGGGAAAAAGCTTTTGATCACTGGAAAGGGCCGGTGCAATATAACCAATGACTGCACTGCACCGGAGGTACTGCAGAATGTTCCCAGAAATGGAAGATTTTTATACAGCGCGATGGAGGGATTTCCGCCGGCGCGTGTTATGGATTTTTTTGAATCTCACGGATGTCCGTTGAAAACAGAGCGTGGCAATCGGGTTTTCCCAGTGAGTGATAAAGCTGTATCTGTGCTGGATTGTTTGCGTACAGAGTTGCAGCGTACCGGTGTCAAGATCCAAACGGGCAGGGTGCAGCAAATCCTGACAGACGGAAAAACGGTAACCGGTGTTCGAACAGCCAATGAAACGATTTGTGCTAAATGGGTAATCCTGGCTACCGGCGGTGTTTCCTATCCTTCTACTGGTTCTACCGGAGATGGCTATAAAATAGCGAAGGCCTTGGGCCACACCATCATCGAACCTGAGGGCTCTCTGGTGCCGCTGCAGACCGCGGGTAGAGATTGCCCGGACATGCAGGGACTGAGCCTGCGCAATGTGGGTGTCAAGCTGCTTAGCAGTAAGGGAAAGGTGCTATACAAGGATTTTGGAGAATTACTGTTTACACACTTCGGTGTTTCCGGACCCACCGTTCTTAGCGCCAGTGCTCATTTGAAGGGAGATGGCTGCCGACTTGTGATTGACATGAAACCCGCCCTGGACGAAGGAAAGCTGAACGAGCGTATTTTGCGGGACTTGGAGTTGTACCAGAACCGCACCATGGAAAATGCCTTAACGGATCTTTTGCCGCGGTCAATGATCCCTGTCGTTCTGCGCAGATTGGGGATTCCGGAGGGACTACAGGCCAATTCTCTGAAAAAGGAGCAACGAAGGGCCTTGGTAGCACTCTTGAAAGCTTTTCAGGTGGAGATCACCGGAAAACGGCCTGTGACTGAAGCCATTATTACGTCCGGCGGTATCAAGGTGTCGGAGATTGATCCCAAGACCATGCAGTCAAAGATTGTACCAGGGCTGTTTTTTGCCGGTGAGATCATTGACTGTGACGCTTATACCGGTGGGTTTAATCTGCAGATTGCATGGGCCACCGCCTATACTGCGGGTATGGCTGTGAAAAATATTGACAAATGCGGTATCATATACTAGAATAATTCATGGTATCGAATTCAAAAACGATATTGGAGGTTAAAGAGAATGTACGAAAAACTCGTTTCATATGCGGCTAAGCAGTTGGAGCTGGATCCTTCTGAGATCACTCCGGAAAGCACCTTTGAAAGTCTGGGAATCGACTCTTTGGACATCGTTGAGATGATCATGGATCTGGAGAGTGAGCTGGGCGTGGAACTGGAAATGGAGGATCAAAAGATTACTACCTTCCGGGAACTGGCCGATTTTATTGATTCCAAGCTCAACTAAAAACATCTGCCTGTTGTGGGCTGACCGGCTCATAACAAGGTCGCACTAGTCGGGGAGATAGCGGTGCCCTGTTGCCTGCAATCCGCTATAGCAGGGATGAATTCCTACACCCGGGTAAATTCGAGTGCCGTCTGGCCCTTGTAAGCGGTGTTGAAGGAACGGTCCTGCGCAACGAGATCCCGTGAACCATGTCAGGTGGGGAACCAAGCAGCATTAAGCGGATCTTCTCGTGTGCCGTGGGGTTGCCGTTTCTGAGCTGGCTGTAAGGATGCCGGGTGTTCGGTTTGTTCAAATGTGGGTGTGCGATCTTGTTATGAGCCGGCTTCTTATGATGTGAAATATAATAAAATGTTGCGTTGTGCGCTTGGCGCGCTTTTTGAAAATACGTGAAGGGGGGTCCGCAATGTATCAGGCACTATACAGAAAGTACAGGCCTCAAACGTTTGACGATGTGGTTGGACAGCTTGCTGTGACACAGACACTGAAGAATCAACTGCTGACTGGCAGGCTTAGTCATGCATATTTGTTTACCGGCTCCCGGGGAACTGGCAAGACAAGCAGTGCCAAGATCCTTGCAAAGGCGGTCAACTGCCAAAATCCCCAGGATGGTAACCCCTGTAATCAATGCGATGCCTGTCGGTCTATTGACACCGGCTCCTGCATGGACGTGCTGGAAATCGATGCGGCCTCTAATAACGGTGTTGACAACATTCGCGATTTGCGGGATGATGCGATCTATACGCCTTCTCAGGTAAAAATGCGGGTGTATATCATTGATGAGGTGCATATGCTCTCCATCTCTGCGTTCAACGCCCTTTTGAAGATTATTGAAGAGCCGCCAGAGCATCTGATGTTTATTCTGGCTACTACGGAACTGCATAAGGTGCCGGCTACAATCCTGTCCCGGTGTCAGCGGTTTTCTTTCCGACGGATCAGTCAGGAGGATATTGCGGGCAGACTGCAGTATGTGGCTTATCAGGAGAATATTGATCTGGATGACACTGCTGCCAGGGTATTGGCAAGGCTTGCTGACGGCGGTATGCGTGTCGGCCTGAGCCTGCTTGACCAGTGTGCATCCGCCACTACCGGTGAGTTGACTGCGGACAAAGTATATGCCTGCTTGGGCATAGCGGGTGTGCAGGAGTGCGGAAAGTTAATGCAATGTATTGCGGAACATGACACCAGCAAAGCGCTGGCCCTGTTGAACCGTTTTTATGCTGACGGCAAGGATATGGGTGCACTCCTGGACGAATTAGCCTGCTTGACTCGAGATTTTATGGTTATTAAGACTGCCCCTAAGGAAGGTATCAGCATGCTTTCCGGGGTGGCTTCAGAAGGGGAAGTGCAGGCGCTTTCTGAACGGTTTTCCAGCGGTGAACTGGTGCGAATGATGGGGATCATCCAGCAGACTGCTGCGGGCTTTACCAGAAGCACCAGCCGGCGGATGGATACGGAGCTGTGCATTGTGAATTTGTGCCAGCCGGAGTTGGTGCTGAATGTAGAGGCCTTGAACGCCCGCCTGACCCGCCTTGAGGATCAGCTTCACAGCGGAAATTTTACGGTTAAGACGGATTCTGCTTTGGCTGCCGTGGAGTCTGACTTGGATTGTCCCCCAATTCCGGATGATGAGGATGCACCGCCTGAGCCAGAGCAGGAAATTTCAGAACCTGTTCAAAACCAGATACCGGTTGGTTTCTGGACAGATCTTGCCGCAGAGATCCGCAGGGAATTGAAACCACCGGTTTCCGGATTCTTTGCGCCTACTTCCAACGCACCGATTCAGTGTGTATTACAGGACGATAAACTGGTGTTGGTTTGTGCCAATACCTTTACAATGGAAATTATCAATAAACCGGAGATCCTAAGTTTAGTATCCCGTAAGGCATCCGCTAAACTGGGAAGAAATATCCAGGCTTCGGCAGCGGATCGTTCTGCCCGGAATATGAACAGCGCGCAAATGGAACGGCTGCTTCAGTTTGGCAGAGATCATTCTGATATTATTAAAATTAAGTAGGGCGGGGGCTTGTTCCCGCCGAAGCAAAGGAGATTGCAACATGGCAAAAGGTGGATTCCGGGGCATGCCCGGCGGTATGAATCAGGCGGCAATGATGAAGCAGGCCCAGAAAATGCAGCAGGAGATGCTGCGCATGCAGGAGGAAATGGAGACAAAGACCTATACAGCAACCACCGGCGGCGGTATGGTCAAGGCAGAGGTTAACGGAAAGCATGAGGTTGTCATGCTGGAAATCAATCCGGAAGCCGTGGACCCCGATGATGTGGAAATGCTGCAGGATATGATCATTGCGGCAGTCAACGAAGCTATGCGCTCTGCAGACGCTGATGCAGCCAATAATATGTCTCGACTGACCGGCGGCCTGAATCTGGGCGGTTTGTTCTAAGGAGGTACTATGCAGTACTTTCCCGCGGCATTGCAGGAACTAGCCGACCAGTTTGCCCGGCTACCGGGCATTGGCGGTAAAACGGCTCAGCGATTGGCATTTTATGTGTTGGGGCTGCCACAGGAGGAAGCCCAATCCTTTGCGGATGCTATTTTGGAAGCGAAACGGGCTGTACATACCTGCCCAGTCTGTCAGAATCTGACAGATCGCCCAGTTTGTCCTATATGTGATGATGATATGCGCGATCAGAGCCTGATCTGTGTGGTTGCGGAGGCTAAGGATGTGATCGCTATGGAGCGCAGCCGGGAGTTTACCGGTGTATATCATGTGCTGCACGGCGTGATCTCTCCGCTGAACCATGTGACGCAGGATGACATACGAATCAGGGAGTTACTGCAAAGAGTAGCATCCGGGACTGTCCGGGAGGTCATTATGGCAACAAATCCGGATACGGAGGGTGAGGCTACTGCTATGTATATTTCCCGGCTTCTTCGGCCTATGGAGATTAAGGTGACACGGCTTGCGTATGGTGTGCCCGTGGGCAGCCAGTTAGAGTACGCGGATGAGGTGACCCTTTCCAGAGCGCTGGAGGGCAGACAGGAAATCTAAAAAAACGAACCGGATGCAATGGCTGTGCATCCGGTTCGTTTGCGTATTATAGCTTGGCGTAGACCTTGTCCAAAAAGCGTTGGGCTGTAATAATTGCCCGCTTGTGCGTTCCTTCGCCGATCTTTCCGGCTTCATCATAGGCAGTTACCTGAAATGTGACTGTATTGCCCTCAACCTGTGTTACTTCTGCCTCTACCCGGACTTCTATGCCTACAGGGGTAGCGGCAATATGGCGGATATCCAACGAAATACCAACAGATGTTTTCTCCTCTGGCATAGCTGCTGCAATTGCCTCACAGGCAGCGCCCTCCATTAGGGCAACCATACAAGGCGTGGCAAAAACAAGAAGACTTCCGGAGCCTACTTCAAGGGCAGTATCTTCCCGTTCAACAAGAATAGATGCCTCGCCCTTCATACCAACTGTAATTTCCACAAAAATTCCTCCTCATTGTTTTATAGTTCTTCGCTGATTGCAAGAAGAAGAATACCGATAATTACAACGGTGATAAAGGTATAGGTTTTCCAGGAAAGCTTTTCTTTGAGAAAAATGCGGGAAAGAAGCAGGGAAACAACGCAGACTGAGGAGATGATGGGTGCTGCAATTGCGCCGTTTCCACTCAATGCGTATACGTATGTAAATTGACCAGCAGTCTCAAATACAGCGGCGAGGAGCTTGTCTTTATGCTGGGGGATGGGCCCAAATTTAACTTTCTTAGCTTTCATGAAGATGAACAAGCCCAGAGCAAACAGGGCAAATGTCAACTCATAGCTGGTGTTGGCGACGTCTTCAATGGTATCTTCCGTCACACCGATCAGAGGTGTGTTGGTAAAGTCGTCCAGATAGAAAATATCGACAAAGGAGCCAAAAGCATCCAGTAAAGCATAAACGAAGGGCATACAGAACGCGATGATTGCCAGCTTTTTACCCAAGGTCTTTTTTCTCTGTGTTTCACCGTTGTTTTCCAGGAAACCAACACCAAGAACACCGACTACGATGATGAGAATGGCAATAACAGAAAGGGGAGAAAGGTACTCTTTGAGAAGAATTACACACAGCAGGCTACAGATGGCACCGGAAGTGTTTTCTATGGGATCTGATATGGATTCTTCCAAAAAGCGCATTCCAAAATAGGAGAAAGCCATAGATACGATATACAGCAAGGATACCGGCAGATAGACAAGAATGTTTATAGGATTGTACTGGATATCTTTTGTCAGTAGTGTGAAAAAGGCGTGAGCGCCCATAACCGCACCCACACAGATACAGATCTTCAGGTGGGAATACTTCTCGTCGGGCAGGGCTCCTTTTTTGTAAAACAGTTCTGCGGTGCCCCATAAAAGAGCCGTTGCAATGGAAAAGAATAACCAAGACATAATGTATTAACCTCTCTTTGTTTATAATTTAATAAGATCTGCATCCACCATTTTTTGCAGACTCATCAGAATACCCAATTTAGCGTGACACCAAGTCAGGCCGCCTTGAAAGTATACTGCGTATGGCGGTCGAACCGGGCCGTCAGCCGAAAGCTCAATGGAAGAACCTTGCACAAAAGCACCGGCTGCCATGATCACTTTGTCTTTATACCCGGGCATTTCCCAGGGGAGGGGTGTGGCAAAAGAATCCACAGGTGCTGCCGCCTGAATGCCCTTACAAAAAGCAATCATGCCTTCTTCACTGCCCAGTTCCACAGCCTGAATAATGTCGTGACGGCTTTCTGTTGCGTTTGGAACACATCTGAAACCTAAAGGCTCATATAGATTGGCGGCGAAAATCGCACCCTTTTCAGCCCCGGCTACCACTGTTGGCGCAAGGAAAAACCCTTGATACAGGCTAGGCATCAGACCCAGGTTTGCGCCAACCTCCTGGCCCAGACCAGGCGCAGAGAGCCGGTATGCGCAACGGCTGACACACTGTTCTGTGCCGCAGATATAGCCGCCGATAGGGGCAAGACCACCGCCGGGATTTTTGATTAAAGAACCGACAATCATATCTGCGCCCACGTCAGATGGCTCAATGGTCTCAACAAATTCTCCGTAACAGTTGTCCACCATTACAAGAACATCCGGCTTGATCGATTTACAGAAGGCAATCAATTCCCCAATCTGTGTCACAGAGAAAGTAGGACGGGTGGCATAGCCCTTGGAACGCTGGATGGTAATGAGTTTTGTCTTGTGGTTGATCGCTTTTCGGATGCCGTCATAATCAAAAGAGCCGTCATTAAGCAGATCTACCTGACGGTAGGTAACGCCGTATTCAACCAGAGAACAAGGGCTGCTGCGGATACCAATGACTTCCTGTAAAGTATCGTAGGGTAGACCAACTGGGCTTAGAAGTTCATCTCCGGGTAAGAGGTTAGCGGATAGGGCCACTGTTAGGGCATGGGTGCCGCAGGTGATTTGTGGACGTACCAGTGCGGCTTCTGTATGAAATACATCCGCATAAACTTTTTCCAGATTGTCCCGGCCTACATCATCATAGCCGTAGCCGGTTGTTGCGGCAAAGCAGGCCGCTGAGACCCGGTTCTTCTGCATAGCAGCAACGACTTTGGCCTGATTGTACTCTGCAACTTTGTCGATGGCTTCAAAACGTTCCTTTAAATTTGCCAAAGCATTTTCACCGTAGCTATAGACCGCGGGGGAAATGCCCATTTCCTGATATAATGTAAGCAACTCAGTCATTTCTATTGTGCCTCTTTCTTTCCTGTTTCAAAGATTTGGTCCGCAAGATCCCGCAATAATTCCGGTCGTGAGACAATCAGACCTTTGCCTTGTTCCCCAAGAATCAGCAAAGTGTCTCCTGGGTGGATATTAAACAGTGCGCGGGCCTCTTTGGGAATCACAATCTGCCCCCGGTCTCCCACCTTAGCTGTTCCAAATACCCGTTGTGAGCTTTGTTTTCCAAGTATGTGCTTGCCTCCAGGCATAAAGGTCACCTCTTCATACTTTTCATACTTTTCATACGACGTGAGTATAACTGAATTTGAGTAAAATGTCAAGTTGTGGGGACAGCTTATCAACATAATATTTAGAATTATGATACAAATTGTCCTATCTGTCTAAGCGTTATCGGTGGAATGAAGCCGATGCTTATGCATTGTGCCAAAAGTGTACATTTTTGGAAAATTACACTTTACAACTTTAGTTTGATGAAGTATAATACCAATATCCAAAACAAATCACTCACTAGAGTGTTATGAAAGGAAAGATAATTATGAAAAAGATGATTGCTATGCTGCTGGCTGTTTTGCTGGTTGCATCCATGTTTGTAGGCTGTGGTGCCAAAAAGGATACTATCGTTGTTGGCTACACCAAGTATCCGCCTATGAACTACGAGGAAGATGGCAAGTTAATTGGATTTGATACCGAGTTGGCAGAGAAGGTCTTCACCAATCTGGGCTACAAGGTTATCTTCAAGGAAATTCAGTGGGAAAACAAGTATACCGATCTGAATTCCAAGGAAATTGATTGCATCTGGAACGGCTTCACCTGCAACGCCGCTGATAGTGACGACGGCGTCCAGCGGTCTGAGAAGGTAGACTTCTCCTACAAGTACATGAAGAACCGTCAGGTTGTTGTGGTGAAGAATGGCTCCGGCATCACCTCTGCTGCGGATCTGTCAGGAAAGCTGGCTGGCGCGGAAGCCGGTTCTGCCGGTGAGACCTACGCGGCTCAGTTTAGCGGCGTTACCGTAAAGCCCTTCGGCACTCAGATGGAATGTCTGATGGATGTGAACAGCGGAACGACTGCTTTCGCTGTGGCGGATGCTCTGCTGGTGGAGAGTGTTGTGGGTAAGGGCGACTATGCCAACCTGACAATTCTGAATGACCTGTCCAGTGATATTGAGTACTACGCTATTGGCTTCCGGAAGAACAGCGATCTGACAGCAAAGGTCAATGCGGAGCTGGAGAAGCTGGCAAAGGATGGCTTCCTGATGACACTGGCTCAGAAGTACAAGGTGGATGCGACTGTTGTCACCGATTTTTCGGACCAGAAGTAAATCGACACAGGCAGAGGGGCTGGCAGAGTTCAGCCCCCTGCTTAAGCATTTGGAGAGAAAATATGTCTTTTTTAGAAGTTACGAAATTCCTTTTTGACGGATTTCTGATTTCCCTTTTGATCTTTGCGGTGACACTGCTTTGCGGTATACCCCTTGGCCTGCCTATTGCCTTTTGCTCCATGAGCAAAGTAAAGGCAGTGAAAGCCGTTTCCAAGGTCTTTGTCTGGATCGTCCGCGGCGTGCCTCTGATGCTGCAAATCTTTATTATTTATTATGTACCGGGCCTTTTGTTCCAGTTTCCTATGTTCGGCTATGTGGACCGTTATTTCTTTTCTACATACGGAATTCAGGATGCGGGCCGCATTATGGCGGTGCTGATTGCCTTTACGATCAATTATGCCTGCTATTTTTCTGAGATCTATCGAGGTGGTATTGAGAGCATTTCCATAGGGCAGTATGAGGCAGGGTATGTTTTGGGCCTGACTAAGCCACAGATATTCCGTCATATTGTACTGAAGCAGGTTGTAAAGCGAATTGTACCGCCTATGTCCAATGAGATTATTACCCTGATCAAGGACACAGCACTGGCTAATTGTATCGTCGTTTGTGAGATCATTAAGCAGGCGAAAGAGTTGGCTTCCACTAAGGCGATGATCTGGCCGTTGTTCTATACCGGCGTATTCTATTTGGTCTTTGTGGGATTGCTAACCATTATTTTAGGAAGAGTAGAAAAGAAGCTCAGTTATTTCAGGAGTTAACCGTATGGATTTGTTAACAGTAGAAAATCTCAAAAAGAGCTTCGGAAAAACCGAGGTATTAAAGGGGATCAACTTCACTTTGGAGAAAGGTCAGGTTCTTGCAATCATTGGTTCCTCTGGCAGTGGAAAAACAACGCTGCTGCGCTGTTTGAATTTTTTAGAGATCCCCGATACGGGCTCTATTACAGTGAATGGCAAGACGCTGATCGACTGCAGCGACGCTACCACACTGGATGACGAGACCATCCGGCAAAACCGGCTGCACTTTGGCCTTGTGTTCCAGAACTTCAATCTGTTTCCCCAGTACAATGTTCTTGGAAATGTAACGCTGGCACCTCTGCTGTTGGAAAAAGACACAAAGGAGCAGATTGAGGAAAATGCCAAAAGGCTGCTGGAGCGGGTAGGTCTGTCCGACAAGCTGGAGAGCTATCCTCATCAACTTTCCGGTGGGCAGCAGCAGCGGGTGGCTATTGCCCGGGCATTAGCGTTGCAACCGGAAGTCCTTTGCTTTGACGAACCCACAAGTGCGCTGGACCCGGAACTGACCGGTGAGGTACTGCGGGTAATTCGGGGCTTGAAAAATGAAAACAATACCATGGTTGTAGTTACCCACGAAATGGAATTTGCCAGGTGTGTTGCCGATGTGGTCATCTATATGGCTGACGGCGTCATTGAAGAGATGGGCACACCTGAGCAGGTATTTGAGTCTCCCCGCAGCGAAAAGACAAAAGCCTTTTTAAGAGGCGCACAAGAGCACTTTTGATACATAAATGCGCAGCCCCCTTTTTGGTACATTTCCCAAAAGGGGGCATTTTATAACATTTTTTTCTGCTATTTACTGTCTGCTGTTGTTGCGTCTGCCGCCAAAGAGAAGGAGCAGACGCAATAACTGAGACAGTGACACGGCTGTAGCTGCAACATAGGTCATTGCGGCGGCAAAGAGCGTCTTTCTTGCACCTACTATTTCTTCGCTTGTTAACAGATCAGACTGTTCAATGGCTAACAGAGCCCGCCGGCTTGCATTAAATTCTACCGGCAGAGTGATTAGTTGAAATACCAGTGAAAGGCCGAAACAGGCGATTCCCAGATATACCAACCCATAAGAAAAGCCGGAAAATGCAGACAGCAGAAGGCCCAGCAAAATCAAAGGCATAGCTAGCCTGGAACCAAAGCTGGTAATGGGAATGATCGCTGTGCGCAGTTTGATAGGGGCATAGTGCTGGGCGTATTGGACCGCATGGCCAGCTTCATGGCAGGCTACGCCGATGGCGGCGGTCGAGGTGCTGTCGTATACACTGTCTGACAGGCGAATTACATTATTTCTGGGATCGTAGTGGTCTGTCAGTTTGCCGGTTATCCGCTCAATCCGCACATTACGCACACCGTTGCCGATCAGGACTCGCTCGGCTGCCTGTGCGCCGGTGATGCCACGGGAAGACGACTGCTTGGAATAGCGCTTAAATGTGCTGTTCACTCGCGTACTTGCCCAGATGGAGAGGGCCAGGCAGGGAAGGACTAGAAACAGATATGTCCAGTCAAAACCATAGTAATAAAAGTAAGGCATAGTTTACCTCCAGCTTAAATGGATGTAGGCTCTGTCGGCCTAAAGCCGTCTGCTGCTCCGGAAATAAAACGGACACAGATGCAGGTACATGTGTTATAAAACCTAATTGCTACTAGGAAAGTGAAAAGCACTATATTTTCACATTGAGCCTCCTTCTAAGGATACGCTTTTTAGGCAATAAAATTCAGATGACGCAGGCCAATACAGAAAAAACGCGCAGGAATACGAGGTTTTACCAATAGATTCAAGGGTTTATCAGCCAGTCGTGTAGAAAACACCAAAGCAGAAATCTTTACATTTTATGGAATTCTGTGTATAATATTTCCATATTAGCAAAGGGGAAGTGTTATGAATTTTCTGCTCATATTGGAAAAAATCCGTATGCCCGGACTGAATGAATTCATGTTGGCAATTACGCAGCTTGGGGATGAGACCGCGTTTTTGATCATTGCTTTGATTCTCTTTTGGTGTGTGGATAAGCGCCAAGGCTACTATATTCTGTCTGTTGGCTTTATTGGCACACTTGCAAATCAATTTATGAAGCTTTGGTTCCGAATCCCTCGCCCCTGGGTGCTAGATGAGAATTTTACCATTTTAGAGCAAGCCAGAGAGGGAGCCAGTGGTTACAGTTTTCCCAGTGGGCACACGCAAAGTGCTGTGGGAACCTTTGGCGGCATTGCTTATACCACCAAGAATAAAGTCGTTCGTTTAGCCTGTATTGTGATCACCATTCTCGTTCCTTTTTCCAGAATGTACATTGGTGTACATACCCCACTGGATGTATTGACTGCTGGTGCTGTCGCTGTTGCTCTGATCATTTTGCTGCGGCCAATAGTACTTAAGAACCATGGGAAATATATTCCGGTTTTGCTGGGTATAATGACCTTGTTGGCGGTAGCTTACCTGTGCTTTGTGGAGTTTCATCCGTTCCCTGAGAATATTGACCCCCAAAACCTGGCCTCCGGTAGGCAGAATGCCTATACATTGCTTGGGGCTTTGCTTGGTCTGTTAATTGTGTATTTTGTGGACGAGAAGTGGTTGGATTTTCAGACCTCTGCAGTTTGGTGGGTGCAGGTACTGAAGGTTGCAGGCGGGTTGATACTGGTTCTCTTGATTAAGAGCGGTTTGAAGAATATACTCAATACGCTGATGGGAGAGACTATTGGGCGGACAGCAAGGTATTTTTTGATTGTGATCACCGCCGGCATTATTTGGCCGCGGACCTTTAAATGGTTTGCGAAATTTGGTACCAAGGAGTAATGGAAATGTCCCCCATGCTATATATCCTGTTGGCTCTTATGATTTTGATCCTTGTTAGTGGTGGCTATGTTTTTTTAGTAGCTTGCGTCCGAAGAAAGGATTTGCCTTGGCTGGTAGAAGATGAGATTAAAAAAACTGCCTACGGAAAATTTTATGAGTATATGACTTTTGGTGATCAGTGGCTCAAGGACCATAAGGCACAGGATGTATATATAAAAAGTGAGGATGGCCTCCGTCTACATGCTTACTGGATCCCGGCAGAGAACCCCAAAGGGACTATGCTTCTGGCCCATGGGTACAGAAGCACCATGCTGGCTGACTTCGGCATTTCTTTTGAGTGCTACCACTCTCTGGGCATGAACCTGTTAGTGCCTCACCAGCGCAGTCATGGCGAAAGCCAAGGACGATTTATTACCTTTGGGGTGAAAGAAAGCGGGGATATGCTGAATTGGATCCGTTTTCATAACCAGCAATTTGGACCCTACCAAATGATCCTTACCGGCCTTTCCATGGGGGCATCTACTATGTTGTATCTGGCAGATGAAGAATTACCGGAAAATGTAAAGGGAATTGTCGCTGACTGTGGGTTCACATCTCCAAAGGAGATTCTTTCAACTGTCTTCAGGCGGGTGGTTCATTTGCCTGCGGTTCCCACCATTTGGGCGGCAGAGTTGTTCGCCCGGATATTTGCGGGATTTAGCCTATATGAAAAAGATACAAGAAAATCCCTTGCGCACAGTAAGGTGCCGGTGCTTATGATCCACGGGACAGGGGATGATTTTGTTCCCTGCGAAATGTCAAAACAAGGTTATGAAGCTTGTAGCGGATCTAAGAAACTTCTGCTGGTTGAGGGAGCAGAGCATGGAGTTAGTTTTATTGTCGATCAGCAGACCTGTACCAGCACGCTTCTTAACTTCATAAAAAATAATGTGGAGGGCTTCGTATGAATTATGCAGCCATCAAGAACTGCGATATTGCAAACGGACCCGGTGTGCGGGTCAGTCTGTTTGTCTCGGGCTGTACCCACCGATGCAAGGGCTGCTTTAATGAGGTGGCTTGGGATTTTTCTTATGGCCAGCCTTTTACGCAAGAGACTATTGATTTGCTGCTGGAGATGTTGGCTCCGCCTCATGTAAAAGGGATTACAATTTTGGGTGGTGAGCCCTTTGAGCCTGAGAATCAGCCGTCTGTGCTGACGCTATTGCAGCAGATGAAGGCTAGGTTGCCGGAGAAAACAGTTTGGGTGTTTTCCGGGTATTTGTTTGATCGGGATATTTTGTCCGGAAAATTGGGCCCATGGGAAATCACACGGGAATACTTAAGCTATGTGGATGTGCTGGTGGACGGACCGTTTATCCTGGATAAGAAGGATCTTACATTGCGGTTCCGGGGATCATCCAACCAACGGATTATAGATGTACCGGCAACGCTTTCCGAAGGGAAGATTGTCCTGTGGAAAGACTGGCAGGGGAATGGGAGAGGATTGAAATGACACAAATGATACGCGTAAAGAAACTGAAAACCAACGCAATTATGCCGACCTATGGCTCCCTAGAGGCGGCGGGTGCTGACCTGTATGCTTGTCTGGAAGAAGATGTTGTGATCAATCCGGGGGAGTCTAGATTTGTTTCCACAGGTCTTGCTATGGAGATACCCAAAGGGTATGCAGGTTTGATCTATGCCCGCAGCGGGCTTGCCTGCAAACGGGGATTAGCACCTGCCAATAAAGTAGGTGTAGTGGATAGTGACTATCGAGGAGAGTTTATGATCGTCCTTCACAACCACGGTAACCAGTCACAGACGGTAAGCCATGGAGAAAGAATTGGACAGCTGCTCATTACACCTGTTCTGACTCCAGGATTTATTGAGTGTGAGGAACTGACGGAAACACAGCGCGCAGGTGGAGGCTTTGGCTCCACCGGTAGGTGACAATTGCGATCAGTCTTGTAAAGATAGGAAGAAAGGATCTGCACATTTAAAAGGTGCTTTGCGCGTTCGAATGGCAGATCTTCCTTTTTCTACATTGCAGAAAAACCCGAATAAGAAAGTAGTGGCTATAACTGATCCATAAATTTTCTTAATTTGGGACTTGATTTTTAATAGTTAGTCTGTGCTACGTATTATCATGGTTGATTTGTGCTATGCTACGCAAGAGATTGCAGGAAAACAGCCGCACCCGAAAGTGCGGCTGAAAAACAATACTCATTTTACGTAAAATTCATAGGGATATCGCCATCATCCGGGAAAATAAAGGTTTCTATTGCTTCCCCATTTTCATTAACCTCAACATGCTCTACCTTGATTTCTGTACATGTTTTACCTTCAAACACTTGCATGATAGCACACGCTATTGTAGTAAACGGGAAGTACCAACCGTTGTCTTCGGGAGATTCAATAACTTTAGTGAAATCTTCGGAAATTTCATATCCACAAGTATGGGCATCTTTCATATAGTCCATAAAATCTTTCGAATAATCAACGGTTATACCTATATTTCGGGAGTCTCCTAACACACATTGCAATACTTGTAACACAGTAAATGTTTTTTTCCACTCAGATATCACTTTGCTATTCAACGTCAAGATCAAGCAACCATCTTTATCAACTTGCGCTTGTAAATAATTGTTTTCTAAAAAAGTATTTTCTCCTTTGGCGGCACAAAACTCATTTGGCAATACACCTTCAAACATAGCAGTGCACAGCATTGGAGATATGTGAAGTGTAGTCTGATTAGTTTTGTTTTTTATACATGTTGTTAAAATTGTTATTGTCACCAACATTACTGCTAATAAAACTGCTACAACAGATTTATTTTTCATTTTGGTTCCTCCGGCAAAAAGAAAATATTAGGTCACTAAAACATTATAGGTCGATCACATAAATCCAAATTGAGGTCCTGGAATCAGTATAGAACCTATAATTAATACTCCCGACCAAAAAGGATTCTCAACAGCAAAATCCATCATTGTTTCTCCCGCTACAGCCAGCCCATGGCCAAAATCCTCCAAAACCGCACCAGCTTCAAGTGCGGCTGAACAATTCTGTTTTTAAATTATTCCGTTGTCAGAAAGAATTTTCAAGAATTCATCCGATGGAATCCATGTTTCTTTAGAATCAGAACAACGCATAAACCATTGCCCATCAACAAGCGATAACTCTAAAGAGGTTTTTATTCTCGGACATTGCTTTGAATATATGCTCACATTTTTTTGAGGAGTAAAGTCAATGTCTTCATCCGCAGAGTCAAATATACTATTCCAAACAATTTCTGAATCTGCCCCCTCAATCACGAATATGTCTGATTTATAATCGTAGTCTTCACGAAAATATACCCATTCAAGACGGCCGTTATAAATAAACAACGGATCATCGGTGGTATAAGAATAATATTCATCGATGTACCAAATATACCTATTACCATTCCAACTCAATAGGGTGTCATCTTCAAATGATAGGTAATAACCATCTTCCGTCTCATATGTCATAACACTAAAGAAGTTCGTTGAACCAACAAAATAATATCCAGTATCTTGGTAAATCAAAGAAGTCACATCTTCGTCTTCCATAACCACTTCAATCTTGTTATGTTTGTTTTCATCAAGTGAATATCTATAGTCTAATCCGCAGGAAGAAAGTGACAAAATCAACGAAAATATCCAGATCAGTACGATACTCTTTTTGAACATACAGCCTCCTTGGTTGTCATTAGAAGAATTGTATTACCGATTGCTTTGTTTATGATGGGATACAACCCAGAGATGGTATATTTAGGTTGTGAGTTCGATCATTGCATATGCGTATTTTTAATCCCAAAAAGATATAAAATCCCAATCAGCCTGAACACCATCGACAATACCGTTAGTGACGGTTGCAGCAACATCTTTTACGCCATCAACAAATTCACCCGCGACACCGGTTACAACATCAACAGCATCACCAACAAAGTTGGTAGCACCATCGATAAAGTTTCCAGTTCCGACCAGAGCGGTTCCTACAACATCCCCAACAATGTTGGAACCAATCATTGAATTTCCAACATCAACGAGGCCGTCACTCGCCCATTTTATACCCGAATCTATTGCAGCTGAAATAGAAAGTTCAAATTCTCTTAAGACGGGAATCGTAATAAGAGTGTTTCCTTCGCTCAGCACCTGGCTCGACATTCCATCGATGTTAGCTACATCCAAGAGTCCATTCGTATAATCGGCGCAATTGTTGAAGAAGAGATTGTATCTACCGAAGTTTTGGTTCTTGTGGTAAGATTCAGCAAGAGCAACGCTCTTATTGAAATTTCCTTCTAAGACCACATAATTTATAGCTTTTGAATTTTTGATAAATTCTCCTGTATCCTTGTTATAAAAAGCAGAAACATCGACTTCGGATGATTTGTACTTGATTTTGGCACCACCTTTGGCACTTTTTATTCCAAAATCTTTAATTGAAACTGTCGTGTTGTATTCTGTAAACAGCCACTCACCGTAACTATTCATAAAATAGATTTCAGAATGCCCTACAACGGGCAGTGAAAAGTCAGTGACAAGGACAGCCATTATCCACTCGGTCTCCGTAGAGGTTGATGCAGATGCCGTTTCTCTTTCGGCACTTAAGCCAAACGGATCTACGAAGGAAACAGGGTTGCCGTTAGCATAAGCAAATCTGTTGAGCGTAATTGCGTTGGAGAGTTTACCTGCAACAATGTCCGCATTGATGAATCGCTTCATCTCAGGTGAGTAATAACGCGCTCTCATATAGATAAGCCCGTTATCATCCGTTACGACACCATCA
>JAZNIG010000005.1:0-6019 GCA_045577355.1 Faecousia sp.
AAATTGCTCGCCAGCTCTCAATTTTTACACCAGTCTGCGGACTGGTGTCGCCCTTTCGAGTCCCGCAGCGACAAAAAATATGGGATAGGCAAAAGCCTATCCCATATTTTTGGTACACCGGAAGGGACTCGAACCCCCAACCCTCGGAACCGGAATCCGATGCTCTATCCATTGAGCCACCGGTGCATGCCTTACAGCCAAGCTATTATAGCAAAATCATTTCGATTTGTAAAGAGGGGAATTTGAAAAAATTCCCCTTTGTTTCCCGATTCTTCGCAGAAATAGTTGTTTTCCCGGCAAAAGTGTGATATACTTTGCTCAAATGCACCAAGGAGGTTTCTCTATGGCACAAGTACAGCATTTCCGTTCCGCACTGAACGGCTTCAACCGTGAGGATGTGGTACACTACATTGAGTATTTGAATAACTTTTTTAATTCCCAGATCCAACAGCTAAACACCCAGCTACAGAATGCCATGGCTAAGTCTGCAGTGGAGGAAGACAGCGATTTACGGGCGCAGCTGGATGCGGCGCTGGAAAAGTGCGCAGAGCTGGAGGAACAGCTGGCGGCTAAGTCCGCGGCGGAAGCGCAGAGCGGTGTGGTGCCCTCCTGCACGGAGGCAGAGCTGGAAGCCTATCGCCGGGCAGAAAAGGCCGAGCGTATGGCTCAAGAGCGGGCGCAGCAGATCTATGCCCAGGCAAACGCGGTGCTGGCGGAAGCTGCCCTGAAAGCAGAGGAAGCGGCTAACCAGATCAGTGCTGCTGCCGATCAGGCGGCGGCTCAATTGAAGGCCTGTCAGGAATCCGTGCTGGGCACGAAGAATACTTTTCAGGAGGTAGTTGCCGCCCTGTACGCGATCCGGCCCGAAGAAGTGTGAACGATTGGGAAAGCCTAAAAGGCTTTCCCAAATTTTACTGGTTAGGAGTATCCTATGGAACGTTTAACCCCGGAGTATTATTATCGTTTTCGCTGTCTGGCGGGAGCGTGTCCGGATAGTTGCTGCAAGGAATGGGAAGTGGATGTGGATCCTGTATCAGCCGAACGCTACCGGGCGCTTAGCGGTCCACTGGGGGATCGCCTTCGACAGGTCCTGCGGGATGACGATGGCGGAACTTGTCTGACTATTGCAAACAAACGGTGTCCTATGTGGCGCAATGATGGGCTGTGTGAGATCCAATGTGAATTGGGTCATGATGCCCTGTGTGCTACCTGCCGGGAATACCCCCGAATCCTTCACGACTACGGTAATTTTGCTGAACGTGGTTTGGAATTGTCCTGCCCGGAAGCGGCCAGACTGATTTTGACAGATATGGGGCTGCGGTTTAGAACTGAGGAGATTCCCGGCGGGGAAGCGCTGGGATATGATACGGAGGCCATGGCTACTCTGCGCCGAAGCAGGGCGGAGATTTTGCATTTTCTGCAAAAAGACACCTATTCCATTCCTCAGGCATTGGCAGTTATGCTCCTTTTTAGTTATGAGGTTCAAGCGGAATTGGACGGAGGCGAAGCGGTCAGGCTAGAACCTGAGCGGGCATTGTCGGACGGAATAAAGTTTGCCGGCATAGGAGATACGATGGCTCTGTTCAACTTTTTCGAAGGACTGGAAATTTTGACAGACAGGTGGAAGCTGCTGTTGAAAAATGGGCCTGTTCCCAGCCATTGGCATCAGGCACATCGGGCGCTGGCACAGTATTTTGTGTGCCGTTATTGGCTGCAGGCGGTATCGGACTATGACCTGATCAGCCGGGTGAAGCTGGCGGTAACTGCTTGTCTGCTAGTGAGCGCCATGGATGGTGAGCCAGTAGAAACAGCGCAGTTGTTTTCCAAGGAGATCGAAAACAATCCGGACAATGTAGAGGCTATCCTTGATGGTGTCTACACCAGCCCAGCGCTCACTGACGCCGCCTTGTTGGGCCTGCTATTAAGTAATAAAAGCCCTTTTCAACGTACGGCTGAAAGGGCTAGGTTAACGTGTTTTTGACGGTTATTTCTGGTTGTAAGGATGTTCTGCGATGTATGATTCCAAAATCTGTGTTGCCAGTACAACCATCCTTGCGCATGGGCGCTGGTTGTAAAATTCTGCTGTTCTGGGGGTGGGGATAGGATCCGAGGGGGGATTTTTTAAGATTTCCCGACAGATGATACTCCCTGCCTGCCTTCGGAATTTTTCTGCCAATTCCTGGACCAGCATATAATGCTCCGTTTTTTGTTTGCTGTCATTGGGGTTGTCATAGCCATACAACAGTCCTGCCACCAACAGCATACCACTGACTGCGCCGCAGACCTCCCGCATTCGGCCCATGCCCCCGCCAAAGGATGAGGACAGCTTTGCGCAATAGGATACATCCATACCGGTAATGTCGCAAAAGGCTATGGCTACAGACTGGGAGCAGTTGTACCCCTTTAAAAATAATTCGGCTGCATATAATTCACGTTCCATCGATGTACCTCCTTTTCGTGTATTTTATCATATTTATTGGTGTATTACAACGTATAAGAAGGGCTTTGTTTGTTGAAAATTATAAGAAGTAGATTTACTGTTTTTTGAAAAATTGTTCATTTGTCAATGATGTGAGACTGTAAAAAGAGAAAGAGTTCTAGGTTTCGGAGATCGGTTTTGCTGACGGAAGGAGGGCGTAGCCCGACTGGAGTCAGCAAAACCGGGCGGACTCCATCTCCTGCCGCTTTTGGATCGGTGACTTCTAATCCAAAACGGACATGGGAATTCTGTTGGATCTTTTTAAGTACTGCTTCATCTGAAACTGCAGATCCTCATATGAGTAGAAACTCAAGTGGTTGTAGAATCGCTCCTAGTCGTTTCTATGGCTACGTTCTACCTTGCCATTGTGCCAGGGAGTTGCAGGACGGATCGTCTTGTGGGTGATATGCAGCTTGTTGCAGAGTGCATCTAACGGATGTATGCGTGTTGTTTTTGAGGTGTGGTTAAATTCACTTCCGTTATCGGTTTGAATTATATCAGGGGCATAACCGAAATAGATAATAGCTCTCTGAACAAAATCAACCGTACTGTAGCTACTGTTTTCCTTATAGGCATAGATAAAACGCTCTCTACTTGCTTCTTCTATCATTGTATATTGGTAGAATTTCTCACCGTCTGTACCCATATAGCAAACGATTGGCACATATTTCACATCCATTTGCCACTTTTTACCCAGTTCTGTTGGGGTATCATAGTGACCAAGGTGCTTGGATTTCTTCTTGGTAGACTCCACCTTCTTGCGATAACCAAGCCGGACAAATACACGGTACAAAGAGCCGGGGTGTCTGCTATAAGCCTTTTCCTGTCGCAGCTTGCCGTACAACTCACAGATACTAATATTGGGATTGCGTCGATGATAGTTCCGGATCCAGGTCAGCTCTTCCTCAGTGTGGGCATTGGGATGTTTACTGTGGGGTTTATGAGACTTAGGGATAAGAGATTCCTTTGTCCCGTCATACAGTTTATTCCAGCGTATAAGGGATGCCTTAGGGATGTGGTACCGGCGAAGAACAAAGTCAATGTCCTTTGTCTGACAGTACAGTTTTACAGAGTTTATCTTCGTAGTCACCTCATGTGGTAAATACCGTTTGTTTTTCTGCTTAACATCTGTTACTATAACCATGGCGATTGAGTTCCTTTCGTTAGACTTGGGCTGTGGTGACTTTATTCTAACGAACTCAATCGCTTTTTTCTATTCTTTTGGTCTCACATCAATTGTAATGCTACAAGTAGATTTACTGTTTTTTGAAAAATGCTCTTGACAAATTGCGTATCCCTTGTTATAATGCTAAAGCTGTCTGAAAAACTGCATAATATGGGGGTATAGCTCAGCTGGGAGAGCGCTTGAATGGCATTCAAGAGGTCAGCGGTTCGATCCCGCTTATCTCCACCATAAAAGCTTCGGAATTTTCGGATTTCGAAGCTTTTTCTTTTGTTTTATACTTGAAAAAAATTCCGTTTTTCGCCCCTCGAAATCGAGGGGCGAAACTCTTTGACCCATAAATTACCCAAACTTGACCCAAATCACATTATCACGCAATAGACATCATAGAAGCAGAAAGAAATGGCAAGGTCACTTTTCCCCTTTTTCGGTGTCAACAAACATATCGCTAAATCGATTTACCGCATCTTGTCTGATTGGTTCCTGGACATGTAAGTAATGTTTAGTCATATCCACCTCTGCATGCCCAACAATGGACATAATGGTCTCAATGGACACGCCCAAGCCTTGCAACTGACTTACATATGTATGGCGGCAGGAATGCGGTGTCAGGAGGCGCACACCTTCCACCGATAACACCGCCTCCTTGAATTTTTTAGCAAAATAGCTTGGATTGCACGGCTGATCCTGCACACCCACTTCCCAGATGAACTTTTTATCCGTTTCTCGCAGTCGAATCGCATAGCTCTGCAATCCCGGTGGCACTGGGATTCTTCGATAACTGTCACGGGACTTGGGAGGACCGATGGCAATGCTTCCTCTAATACGAACAACAGCCTGGTCAATGGTAATAATGGATCCATCTTCTGAAATATGGTGGGGTTCCAATGCTAACAATTCCTGCGTCCGCATACCGGTACCCAGCATCAGGCGAATACTCCATCCAATTTTATTCTGGGGAAGTTTAGTCATAAGTAACCGAACCTCCTCCGCTGTAAAAGCCTCTTTTTCTTTCGCAGGCTTGGTAGAGCGCATTTTTTCCGCGTATCGAACCGGATTTTTGTGGATCAGGTCATTTGCCTCTGCCTTATTGAGAATCTGAAAGAGCATTCCTCTGCATTGCGCCACAGCAGAGTCTGCCCGCCCTTCCGCCTTAAGCCTTTTCAAAAACACTTCAATATGCATTGCTTTAATATCCTGCAGCTGCATTTTTCCAAATTCGAACTTTAGCTGCCGAAGCGTATACCGGTAACCTTCTCGCGTCGTGGTGCTGATCTGCGTGTGGTTTTCAAACCAGATGTCTGCCCATTGGCTGAAAGTGTACTGTTTTGTCATATCCACTCCCAGCATTTTCTTTTTTCTGTATTCGTCCACTTTCTTTTTGACTTCCGTTTGCGTTTTTCCGTAAAAAGATATGGAACGAAGCTTTCCTGAATCGAGGTATCCATCGGTGATCCGTAGTTCCCATCGCCCATCCGGTCTTTGCCGTAAGGACCCCTCTCCACTCATTCTTTTTGCCATTATATAACCTCTTTCTAATTAGTTTTATACCATGTTGTGCTATTCGTATAGCATTGTTTCAGATTATCCGTTCCATGTCCGAAATGCGGTGCTCCTATAAAACGCAGAACTGGACCATCCGGGTTTTTGCTGGGTGTAGTAACTGTCCACAATGTACAGAAACGCGACCCGTCGAACCCACAACCGAGCAAATAATTACACCCGCCACAAACGATACTAATTCATCCCAGCTGCAGGATCTACCTGCAGCTGGTTTTATCTGATTAACCCTTAGATCCCTGATTCTGGATGAACGTCTGTTGAACTCTTTGCAAATTCATGTCAGCAATGTAAGCAAAGAAATTGCGTTCTTCCTCAGACTTTGCTTTCCGCACCAATTCCAAGGCGTTGGTATACGAAATCTTACGGGCGTTTTTATATAGGAGCTTGCCGGCAAACCCATCGCCCTGCTCCAACATACGGAGAGCAAATTTCAGAGCCTCGTGTACCTCCTTGTATTCCGGCTCGTAGCTATAGCAGTAACATTTCGCATCACCAACAAGCGTTTCTTCCGCATACCGAAGCGCCTTCATAAATCGCTTTTTACTTGTGCTATCCATATCTTAGTCCTCCTTTACCATTCATCGTCCGCAACCCATACACCGTTTGGATTGCAATATTCACAAGCTGCCACATAGGTCAGCTTATCGAAAAACATCACATCCAGATAGCCGTTGACCTTTTCTCCGATGGCAATGTAAATATCGGCCTTGGGTACATAGAAAATCTTGCATTCCACCGGAGGCATATCCTTCAAGCCCTCCCGGGATACCCATTGAGGAGGCGTCAGCATGACG
>JAZNIG010000006.1:0-2410 GCA_045577355.1 Faecousia sp.
ATGGGTCATGTGCATCGCAGTAGCGATTTCCCGGTCGATAGCCCGGGGCATGATCTCTGCCTTCTTCCACAGCTCCTTGGTGTGCTCGGGAGCACGCTGTGCAAACTTCTGCTCGCCGAAGGGGAAGCCGTACTCCAGCAGACCGATCTCGGCCATTTCGTGAGCCAGAGCGTAAATGTCCTTACCCTCGGTCTCTACGCCCCATTCCTTTGCGATGCGGATCAGCTTTTCGGGATCCTTGACGGTATAGTTGCCGCCCTCGCGGGTCTGGTGCAGAGTATGCATGATCTCACGACCGTGGTCGGAGTGTGCGGCAGTACCGCCAACGGTAAAGCGCAGGTAGTTACGGGCAACGATGCCATGAACATCGCAGCCGCAGATGCCGCGGGGGGCCTTGGGGGTGATGCGGCAGGGGCCCATAGAACAGATCCGGCAGCAGGTACCTGCTTCGCCAAAGCCGCAATGGGGAGTCTGGTTCTTGACGCGCTGCTGCCAGGTGTCGGCGCCAACCTTCTTGCCGTTTTCCAGCAGAGAGTTGGTAGCTTCTTCCATTTCCTCAACAGTGGTTAAAGATGCCCAATCCTTCAAAGTGATTTCCTCCTACTTATAAAATACTTGATTCTCATTCATACGCGGCCTATTTTAACCGCATAATGTATCAACAATATTCTACTCATTTATGGCCTGAAAGTCAATTGTTGTTTTGCCTACAATTCGACCGAAAAACGGAACCCCCAAGGGGGGATTTTGGTGCTTTTGATAAACCGGGTGATGGGGGTGTTTTGAAAATGTTAAATCAGCGTATCCACGCTGATTTTTATAACACAGAAGCAGCAGATATTGACTTTTGGCGTTGGATAGCTACGCTGTAACGAAAATCCGGGGAAGCTAAGCTTCTCCGGATTTATTTGTTACAGGAATATACAGGCTACGGGAAACAAAATGGCGGTCAGAATACCGGCAATGGCCAGTGACAGACTGCTGACTGCACCCTGCAGGCGCCCCAGTTCATTGGCTTTTGTAGTACCAACAACATGGGATGCAGTACCTAACGCTACCCCCTGGGCAATGGGATCTTGCAGCTTCAGAAGCTTGCAAAGGGTGGAGCCGGTCAGACTGCCAAGAATACCGGTGATCATAATGGCTATGGTGGTCAGAGCTGGGATGCCGCCATTCTGGCCACTGAGAACGATGCCCATGGCCGTGGTAATAGATTTGGGAAGTATGGAAACGCTGATGGCGGCATCCAGACGGAACAGGCGGCACAGGGCAGCAATAGATACCAGTGCCGTTATAGTACCTGCCGCCACGCCGGTCAGGATGGCAGACAGGCTTTTGCGCAGGATCTTTAGCTGCTCATAAAGTGGCAGAGCCAGGCAGACGGTTGCCGGAGTCAGCAGCCAGGTGATACAGGCGGTACCTGCCTGATAATCCTCGACGCTGAAGCCGGTAAGCAGCAGAGCGCAGATCACCAGGATCACCGCGATCAGAATGGGGTTAAAAATGGGAGAACGCCATTTTTTCTGGCACCATAGGCCGATCTGAAACGCACCCATGGTCAGGACCAGGGGGAACAGAGAAATGCTCCTTAAAAACTCAGCCATTTTCTGCACCGCCTTTCTTCTTTAGCAGCCACTTGGTAACAAAGCCGCTGACTGCGAATACCAGGAAGGTGGTGGATACGCAGATCACCACAATGGGGACGGCGTTGGGCGCAATGATCCCCCAGTGCTGCAGGATATTGGCTGCGGGAGCCACGAACAGGATGGGCATGATCTGAATCAGGAAATTTGCAGTGTCCTTAACCGTTTCTGCTTTCAAAAGTCCGGTAGACAAAGCGATCAGCAGCAGAATAAGTCCGTAGATCGCCGCGGGAATAGGGAGAGGGATCACAGCAGCAAGCAGCTCGCCCAATAGGCAGAAGGCCAGAATAATCAAAAGCTGTTTTAAGTATTTCATAGGATTTCCTCGCAGATTGGAATTTTTCCTATCTTAACATGTTCTGCGCAAAAACGCAATGCGATTATGGGTTGCGTTGTCAGGGATATTCATAGGAAACAGCAAATTTGGATTTATCGGGCAGTTCACAACGATAATCTGTAGGGAGCGGTGCACTCGACGCCCCGTGGGTGCTGTTTTACATTCTGCGTTGTAGGGCGGGGCCTTGGTCCCGCCGCCCATTTCATGCGGTTTTCGGCGGGAGAGAGCCCCCGCCCTACAGTACGTGTTTTGCGACAGTCCGACAAACTGAAATTTGAAAGGTCAAGGGCAGAACGAAAGCACCCCCTCCGAAAGTTCGGAGGGGGATGGTCAATACAGAAGGAAATACCTAGGTGAGCAATTATTCAGCCTTGCGGGCTGCCAGTTCATCGTTCATCTTTGCAAGGGTCTTCTTGTCCAGATTGTAGAT
>JAZNIG010000007.1:0-8133 GCA_045577355.1 Faecousia sp.
CCTCTTTCCATTTATGCCAGGTCAGCGATCACAGCTTTGATGCGATCAACAGTTCGCTCATAACCCAAAATCTGCATAACAGTGTACAGATCGGGGGAGTTGGTTTTGCCGGTGACTGCCTGGCGAATGAAGGTGGATACATCCGCGACTGTGCCAGGGAAAGCGGTGGGATCTGCTTTATAGGCTTTCATGTCCGTGGTGAAGCCCATTTCAGCGGTAATCTGCTTTACTTTTTCAAACCATATGCTGGAATCGTCGTTAATATCAAATTTCTCCAGGAATTTGGTCAGAACGGCGACAACGGTTTCCTTGCTAAATTTATCATCAAATTGGGGCGCTTCCAGATAGTCGTCATAGAAGAACCCCATGTAAGACTTGGCTTCTTTCCAGGTTGCCAAGTCCTTGCGGGGTTTTTTGCCGCCCCGGCCAATGGCCAGGATAGACGTAGCGTAAGCAGGATCGGCGTCTAATTTGGCGGCAAAGTCCGGATCAAATTCCTTAGCCCATTCGGTCAGAAGACTGTAGACCTTTTGCGCATCCATTCGGGCGATCTCATTCTTACTCACATCAGTCAGCTTGGCATAGTCAAACAGATTACCGGCGGGGTTCAGCTTTTTAGGGCTGAATGTAAATTCCGCAGCAGGAGCAGTAGGGTTGGCCCGGCGCCAGTCCTCATAATTGGAGTTCAGGAGGGTCATAATATATTCATAAACTGCTTCCACAGGGAAACCTTCTGCCTTGTAGAAGGTTAACGCCAGCTCTGGATCCTTCCGCTTGGAGAGCTTGCGCTTGGAGCTGCCGTCCATCTTCATGAGCGGTCCGATATGGACATACTTTGGCAGCTTGAAGCCCAGTGCCTTGAACAATTGAATGTGGAAGGGCAATGTGGGCAGCCATTCATCGCCCCGAACCACATGGGTAGTGCGCATGAGATGATCATCAACCGCATGGGCAAAGTGATAGGTGGGGATGCCGTCAGACTTCAGAAGCACGTGGTCTATATTATTTTCCGTAATGGTCAGCTTGCCCTTGACCAGGTCGTCAAATTTATATTGGTTTTCCACTGAGCCTGTGGAGCGGAAGCGCAGCACCCATGGATTGCCGGAAGCAAGCTGGGCCTGAATCTCTTCCAGAGTCCGGTCACGCCAGACGGCATACTTGCCATAGTAACCGGTTGTCTCCTTGCTGGCTTCCTGCTTTTCACGCATTGCAGTCAGCTCTTCTTCTGTACAGAAGCAGGGATACGCCATGCCTGCTTCCACCAGCTTCTTAGCATATACATGATAAATAGCTGCCCGCTGCCGCTGACGATAGGGACCGTAATTGCCACTGTTACCGTCAATGGTTGCGCCTTCATCGAAGTAGATGCCATAGTGCTTCAGGGTGTTAATCAACACCTCTACAGCACCCGGCACTTCCCGTTTGGCATCCGTATCCTCCACACGCAGGAACAGCACGCCGCCGGATTGGTGGGCCATGCGCTCTGCTGTCAGACCCTGGACCAGATTGCCCAGGTGGACAAAACCGGTGGGAGAGGGTGCCATGCGGGTGACAATAGCGCCTTCAGGAAGCTGCCGCAGGGGATATTTTTCCTCCAGCGTTTCCGGTGTTTCTGTCACATCGGGAAACAGCAGTTGGGCTAAGGTGTTGAAATCCATAAAATTCATCCTCTATCTGGAATTTTTCAATAGTATACCATATTACCGGGAGGAAAGTCAATTTGTCGTTGCGTTTTTATTCGTGCTGTGATAAAATATCGGAAATATTTGTTAATCTGGAAAGAGGCGTTTTTATGGAACAGATTATAGAAAAAAAGAGAATGTTGTCAGGTATCCAGCCCAGCGGAGATTTGCATTTAGGAAACTATCTGGGTGCGATCAAAAATTGGAGTGCCCGTGCAGAGACTTATGAGTGCTTTTACTTTATGGCAGATATGCACACCATCACCGTCCGCCAGATCCCGGCGGATCTGCGCCGCCGCACCTTAGAGCAGCTTGCCCAGTATATTGCCTGCGGACTGGACCCGGAGAAAAACACGCTGTTTGTCCAAAGTCATGTGCATCAGCATGCGGAACTGGGTTGGGTGCTGAACTGCTATACCATGTTCGGTGAGTTGTCCCGGATGACCCAGTTTAAAGATAAGAGCGCAAAGCATCAGGAGAATATCAACGGCGGCTTGTTTACCTACCCGGCCCTGATGGCGGCGGATATCCTGCTGTATCAGCCGGATCTGGTGCCTGTGGGTCACGATCAGAAGCAGCATTGTGAGTTGACCCGGGATGTAGCCCAGCGCTTTAACGGCATTTACGGGGATGTGTTCAAAATTCCGGAGCCTTATATCCCGGAGACCGGGGCCCGGGTCATGAGCCTGAATATGCCTGACACTAAGATGAGCAAGTCCATTCCTGAAGGCTGCGTGTTTATGATGGAAAAGCCGGAGGATATTCAGCGGAAATTCAAGCGGGCCATTACAGACTCGGATACGGAAAATTGTGTCCGGTATGATCCGGAGAACAAGCCCGGCGTTGCCAATCTGATGAGCATTTACTCCGCGGTTACGGGATTGCGCTATGAGCAGATCGAGGCGGATTTCGCGGGGAAGGGCTATGGTGCGTTCAAGCCAATGGTTGGAGATGCAGTTATTGAGACATTGCGGCCCATTCGGGAGGAAGCCCAGCGTCTGCTGAAGGATAAGGCGTACCTGGAAGCGGTGTACCGTGCCGGTGCGGAAAAGGCAAGCTATGTGGCAGAAAAGACCTTGCGCAAGGTCTATAAGAAGATCGGTTTTTTGGCAAAGTAAGATGAGGGCGTGCTGCAATGTTTTTTGCAGTACGCCCTTTCAGTGTTTACATCATAAAGTACAGAGCTAATGTCAGGAGCGCATTGCTTCGGTCTTCTTCGCAGTCACCGGCCATCAGCAGCAGAAGAAGGACAATGATAAGATCTCCGGTGTCAAAATCCTTAGGGAGCAGCTGACGTAAAAAGCCGCCCACACTGCCCTCCCGGCGGCTGGGTGTATGTTTGGGCGCTGGGGTGTGGATATGTTCTTCTGGAACGGCCCCCTGCGGAGGGCATACTGCCGGCGGCTTGGATTGCGGTTGGGATGACTGGGGTCTTTGAGTGGGTTGAGGATGGTTTGCCTCCTGAACCCGGTTACGGCGGTAAGAGCCGTCCGGCTGGGGAATATAGCGGTTATACATATTGGTCACCTGCCTGTGTGGGTATTGCCCAGAAATGCGGTTGCCATTCCTGCCATCCTGGCGGCCCGCATGGCCCGCTCCAGTTTGGTGATCCGCTGGCGGCTTAAGTAGGGGCTCAGCGCCCGGAGCAGGGTTTGCTGGTTCTTGTCGATCCCGCTGTTTTTTGCCAGGCCGGTCAGCTTTTGTATCATGGAAAAATCCAGATCCGGCAGAGAAAGGGAAGGGGATTCCTGTTTGGGAGCTTCCTGTTTCGGTGGTTCCGGCCTGGACTCGGATTGGTTGAAATTTTGGGCCAGGGCCATAATTTGCTGCATCATTTCCGGGTTTCCAAGAATGGCACCCAGCTTATTTTCCATATCGTCCATCAGCTACCTCCTGAGTTCATTCAGAAGCTGCTGCGCCTCATCGGAGGACAGCAGGGTGTTGATGATTTGGCTGGCTTGTGTGTAGTTGCCTGCGGTAGCCAGATCCATGACCTGCTGGAGTTGGCCATTGTCTTTTTGCCGAAGCATGGCAAGAAGCTGCTGCCCGGCGGGACTTTTGGCCAGACGCAGGGCCTCCTGCATGGAAAAATCCTCAGAATTTTTCTGCATTTGATTGCCTCCTGTCAAAATGCCTGCTATAATATAAGTTGAATTCGATCAATACTACTATATGCAGGAATAGACAGTTGGTGAACTATGCGAATCCTTGTGTTATCTGATTCCCATGCCGGGCTGAGCTTTATGCGTATGTGTGTAGCCCGTACTAAACCGGATGCGGTGGTGCATCTGGGCGATTATTATGATGACGGTCAGGCACTGGCGGAAGAAAACCAGGACCTGGTGTTCCATCAGGTGCCTGGAAATTGTGACCGTTACCGTTGTCGGCTAAACACACCACTGATTTTGGACTATACAGTATGTGGTGTGCGATTATACATGACCCATGGCCACCTTCACCGGGTAAAGACTGGCATTGGGGCGCTTTTGGCAGATGCCCGCAAAAGCCAAGCCCAGGCGGTGCTCTATGGGCATACCCATAGAGCAGACTGCCATCAGGAGCCGGACGGCCTGTGGGTCTTAAATCCCGGCAGCTGTGGAAGTTATGGGGGTACAGCGGGTATGATTGAGACAGATGGACATAAGATCACGGCCTGCTATCTGATTGAGCAGGCGGATTTGGAGGAAAAAATATGATTTTAACGATTGATATTGGGAACTCTAATATTGTATTAGGCGGTGTGGAGGGAGATGACATTGTCTTTGAAGCCAGACTGCGGACGGAAACAACCAAAACATCCGACCAATACTGTGTGGATTTAAAGATCCTGTTAGATGTGTATGGCTTCCAGGCTAAGGACATTGAAGGCACAATTATCGCTTCTGTAGTGCCGCAGGTGCTTAACTCCCTGCAGACTGCAGTGAAAAAGCTCACAGGCAAGCCGTGCTTGGCGGTAGGTCCGGGACTGAAAACCGGCCTGGATATCCGGTTGGAAAATCCCAATCAGACCGGCGCGGACCTGGTGGTAGGCTGTGTGGCGGCTCTGCGGGAGCATAAGCCACCTATGATTGTAGTGGATATGGGCACGGCTACTACTATGGTGGTTCTGGACGAGAAGGGAGCGCTGGTGGGTGGCTGTATTTGTCCGGGCGTGAAGATTTCTATGGATGCACTGACAGCGCGGACAGCGCTGCTGCCCGGTCTGCAGCTGGACCAGCCCAAAAAAGCCATTGGCCGCAACACCATTGACTGTATGCGCAGCGGTATTATGATGGGAACCGCCTGTATGCTGGACGGCATGATAGAGCGGATGGAAGAGGAGCTTGGCAGCAAGACCACAGTCATCGCTACCGGCGGTATTGCCAAGTTTGTGATCCCTATGTGCCGCACCCCTATACTCTATGAGAATGACCTGCTGATTAAGGGCTTGGCAGTACTGTATCGGGAGAACAAGCGCAGATAAGTTTCTGATTATCTATAAAACCTACCCTTTATATTTTTGCGAAAGCATAAAAAACATTGATGAGATTGCCTTAGATCAGCACCAGAAGCAGCATGATAGCTGAGGCGATTCCTGCGCCGGAGGCTGCGATCAGCAGCAGGTCTAAAAGCTTGCCCATGATCTGACGGCGGGTGGCTGCGTTAGGGAAAGGTAATGGGCGGCGGTGGTCATAATGGGGACGATAATAAGCAGTAGCTTTCATGATTTGTTCCTCCTTGTTTTTTTGGATAATACAAGGATACATCAGAATTGGTACAATAAAACGTACCAATTACGCCTGCTGTGCAAAAAATGTGTGTTGCTTACTGGAACTGAATGTGATATGATAACAAAAACTTGTGGCCGGAGGTGGCTTAATGGATAAATTTATGAAGAGCCTACAGGATTTTTGGGTTAAGACACGGCCTTTTCGGGAGAAGACAGCCAGAGTCCTGTGTAAGATCGGACATGTTTCACAAGTGAGCGGCAGATGGATATACAGGATGCGCAGTATACTGCTTGCAATTCCGGTAGCTGTTGCTGCAGTGATTTTGGCTATGCGCAATGCAGTGAACCTGCCGGCGCAGGTGGGTATTAACCTGCAGACCAGCGGTGAGTATGCCTTGGTGATTAGCCGCATTTTAGCAGTTATGGGGCCGCTAGCAGTGACGGCGGTGTGTTTGCTACTGATGTTTTGTTCCCGCCGAGTAATCTATCCTTGGCTGATCAGCCTGTTTTCACTAATCCTGCCGGTGCTGATCTTGATTACCAACACATTCCCTGCATAATAAAAACGAGCGCGTTGATCGCGCTCGTTTTTCTATGCTTCCAGCAGCTTTAGCAGCTCTTGGGGGGTGCGGGCAATGGCGGCAGCACCGGCCGATTGCATATCCGCTTCTGTGCCATAGCCCCAGGAAACACCGATGGTAGGAATACCATGGATGGCTGCACCCAATACATCAAAGGCTGTATCGCCCACCATGACGGTGTTATCAACAGTGCCTGCCTTTTCCAGCAGATAGGCGATCACATCAGATTTTTCGATCCGGCTGCGGTCTAAGGTTGCGCCGCAGATCATTTCGAAATAGTGGGCCAGATCAAAGTGCTCCAACACCTGTACGGCCATATTTTCCGGCTTGGAAGTAGCCACAAACAGCCGATGACCATGAGCGGTGAGTGTTTGCAATAATTCCCGAATACCCGGATAGGGGAAATTTTCATAGATACCTACTGTGGTGTAGCGGCTTCGGAAAATTTCTACGGCTTCGTCTGCTTTATCAGCAGGGACACCAAACTGCTGAAAGGTTTCGTGGAGCGGTGGTCCTACAAAAACCCGCAGTGCTTCCCGGCTTGGGATGGGGAGATTGTAATGGTTCAGCGCAAGACACACACTGTTGATGATCCCCTCACCGGAGTCAGTGAGTGTTCCGTCCAGATCGAAAAAAATAGTCTTTGGAGTCATAAATAAGCCCTCCTTGTGTATGATCAAATTATAGCATAAGCCGGAGCAGGAAGTAAATAATGAAATGTACAAGATGATTTCTTGACTTTTTGCTTTGTAAATGGTATAGTTTCATAAACAAGGAGAGTTGTCCGAGCGGTTTAAGGAGCCAGTCTTGAAAACTGGTGATGGGGAAACCCACCGTGAGTTCGAATCTCACACTCTCCGCCAAAGAATAGCCGTCATTCTGATACAACGGAATGACGGTTATTTTATGTTTAAAATCGGTGTTTTGCTAACTTTTGACCGATGAAATCACCGAATTACTTATTTATATCTGTTTCAAATCGTTGAAAGATTGGTAATCGTTAAATCATAACCGTAATCGTTGATTTACAGAGGTAATCGTTGAATTCCAGAAGGAAATATGCTATTCTATAAAAAAGAGGTGAATGACATGAGGTTTAACACCCACGATAGAACACCAAAAATCGGAACTAAGAAGTCTCTTAAGATTATACTTGCGCTCAGTTATGGTTTGATGATTTCGTTTTTTCTTTTTATGTCCATCGTATGTTCCTTATATATAAACAGCGTTATGCCTGCCGTTTTGATACTTACCCCTGTATTGGTGCTCGCAATACTAATTGCAGTATCACAAAAGGATATGGATAGAGCTTTTATTGAAATTGTTGACGATGTGATTACTGTTACAGATTACTATTTCGGTATCAAAAATGAAAAAACATTTTCAATGCGCGAAATTGACACTGCGGAAATTTTGATTGGTTCTTCAATGCGAGTGCACGGCTACCGATATAGTAATGCTGGGTGTACTTACATTGTTTTTAGAGATAACGGTGGTAAATATATGTTTAAGATTATATGTGTTCCCGAAACAAAGCAATTTTTCGGAAAATATCTTAATTAACCACATGCGTTTGCACCCCCCTAAAACCAATTTGCACCCCCTGAACTAAAATGCACCCCCTAAAATGACCTTGCACCCCCTTGACTCAAAAGGGGGTGCATTTGTATTAAAATTAGGGTCAGTTTCCAAAGAATAACCGTCATTCTGATACAACGGAATGACGGTTATTTTATACGTAAAATCAGTTTTTTAGAACTTTTTTGGAGAGCAATCTCTAAGTTGACTGTTCAATTCTATTTCAAATCATTAAAAGACAAGTAATCGTTAAATTGCAACTATAATCGTTAATTTACAGAGGTAATCGTTAATTTACTGGCAGCAATCGTTGAAATGTTGATATTTATGCGATTCAATGATAGAATTGAATCAAAAGGAGGTATTATAATGGAATTTTGGGTTTTTGCAATATTCTTTTTTGTAATTCTCATTCCGCTAGTTTTGGGGATAATAATTCCCATATATAAGAATCACAGTAGTGTAACTGGTGGCATTATCAACTACGATTCCACTATGAGAAAGTTTGTTTATAAAATTAACCTCTCATACCAACAGGTAGTTGACTTGTTAAGTACGAAGAACGATGTTGATGAACTATCCT
>JAZNIG010000008.1:0-6567 GCA_045577355.1 Faecousia sp.
GGAGTGAGAGGGATTTGAACCCTCGCGCGCTTTTTAGACGCCTACTCCCTTAGCAGGGGAGCCCCTTCGGCCTCTTGGGTATCACTCCGAATCAACACACAGTATTCCGTTGTTGCCAAAGTATTTTAGCATAGCCCTGCATGTTTGTCAAGGCAAAATAGAAGGATAATTCTTTTTTTCTGTGGAAAACTCATTTGGAGGTGATAGATCATGGCGAAGAAAGGCATGGCACGGCCCGATTGGACCGAGCTGCATCCACGCAATCAGGTAACGCCTGTTCCTGAGATTCAGGGCAAGGCAAAAAGCGGCAAAGAAAAAGCGCAGCCCATTATTGCCGGCACAGAAGGGTCTCATCTAAAAGTCTGGCACGAAAAGCCCATACCGGAAAACGCATATGGCCCCATTGATACAGATCTGGCCAGGGACAATTTTGAAAACGACATTCCTTATGCCGACCTGCAAGACCTGTAGATTTTTCATTTGTACCACTCCACCGAATCCTCTCGGTGGAGTTCTTATTTTTGCCCGCTCACAATAGGATATTACATACATTGGAATTTGAGGTGGTACTATGGAACATACAATCAACACGATCACGCTTCGGGGAAGCCTGCAGGAGCTGCCCCAATTTTCCCACGAAAACCATGGACGGCGGTACTGGCGTTTTATTCTTGAGGTACCTCGCCTTTCCGGTGCAGTGGATCGTCTTCCTGTAATTGCAGAAGAAGAGCTTGTGATGGATTTAGACCCTTGCGCCGGCGCAATGCTCACCGTTACCGGCCAGATCCGCTCCCATAATCAACGCAGCGAGGGTGTGCGGCATTTAATGATCTTTGTCTTTGCCACCACAGTTCTCGCAGAGGACGGAGACCCATTGAATGATGTCATTTTAGAGGGGCCTCTTTGTAAGGAACCCACATTCCGGCGGACACCCTTAGGCCGCGAGATTTGCGATGCCATGTTGGCAGTACCCCGGGCCTTTCGCAGAGCGGATTATTTACCCTGCATTCTCTGGGGTCGGACCGCACAGGAAATATCCGTTTGCCACGTTCGGGACCGCATCCGTATTTACGGACGCCTGCAAAGCCGCATTTACACCAAAATAACCGATGACGGTCCCGTAGAGCGCACAGCCTATGAGATATCCGCCCTCACCGCCGAAATCCTTGAAGCCGACGGGGAATACTAACATTCCTATTTATGCTCATTTCTCCATTATTACAGACCTGGACCATGGGAACCAGAAACACATCCCCTTCAATTGCATATTGACGATAAAGTAATAAATTACGCTAGTATCAAATTCAGCATGATACACAACACAGTTCCCACAGCGGTCGGCAGAATAAATGCCACCGCTGTCTTTTTAGGAGAGCCGGTCTCCCGATAAACAGTCATAAGCGTAGTAGAACACGGCCAATGAAACAGGGTGAAAACCATAGTACATATTGCCATCTGCCAGGTCAAGCCACCGGCAAGTAGGATCTGGCTGCTAAGCCCGGAGGCTGCCTGCAAGCTTCCCGCCCCTGTCATAGCCATTAAAACCACAGGAATCAGTAATTCATTGGCAGGCAGAGCCAAAACAAACGCCAGCAAAATGATTCCATTCATTCCCAAAAGCTTCCCCGCAGGCTCTAAAAATGCTGACGCTACCTCCATAAGTCCTGTATTGGAGATAAGCCACAGCACCATCCCCGCCGGTGCCGCCACCATCAACGCCCTTCCCGCCACAAAAAAGGTTCTGTCAATCAGGGAGCGCACCAATATCTTACCAAGCCGGGGACGGCGGAAGGGTGGCATTTCCATCAGGAAAGTGCTTTTTTCAGACCGCAGCACGGTCCTACTCAGCACCCCGGAGGCAGCCATTGCTCCCGCCGCCCCCAAGACCACGCAGGCTGCAACCACCAACGCCGCTCCCGCCTCCGGGAAGAAAAGCGTCCCCAGTAAAATTAGTGTGGGGAAGCGCCCATTACAGGGCACCATTGCGTTGGTCAGGATTGCTGCCAGACGTTCTCTGGGAGAATCAATAATTCGGCATCCCATGACCCCCACAGCATTGCACCCCAGCCCCATACAAAGAGTTAGTGCCTGCTTGCCGCAGCCGCCACAGCGAGCCATGCAAGGATCCAACAAAAATGCCATTCTGGGAAGATATCCAATATCCTCCAGCACTGTAAATAGTGGAAAGAAAATTGCCATCGGCGGCAGCATGACTGAGATTACCCTTGTGCAGGTGGCATATATCCCATCCAACAGAATACCCCGTATCCACCAAGGTAACCAGGACAGCCAGCCGTACAACACTCCATATCCCCAACCAAAGCCTCTCTCCAGCAGTGTGGATGGATAATTTGCACCCCAAACTGTGAGCCATATAATAAAAAGCAGCAGCAAAAACATCAGCGGCACACCAAATCGGCGGCTGACCAGCAGGCGGTCAACCTTTCGCCGATAGTCCGGACCGTCCCGATCCTGCTTGCAAATGCAATCCGCCCCGATCTGCTCTGCCGCAGCCACGGGATCCTCCCAGCAAGGCTTTCTTAACCGTTCCGGGGACAGCGCTGTCTGCCGAATCTGATCTATCAGCTTCTGAATCCCTACATTCCTTCCCGCGGCAGTCAGCACCACCGGAGCCTCCAGGTGTCGGGTCAGTCTCTCCGCATCTACCCAAATCCCATGGCGCTTGGCCTCATCCATTAGATTTACACAAATAACCACTCGGTCTGTTTGCTGCAGAATCTGCAAAGCCAGAATCAGACTCCGCTCCAGGCAGCTTCCATCGCAGATCACTACGGTACAATCTGCCTGCCCGCTTTCCAAAAATTCTGCCGCGATCCGTTCATCCTCAGATTTACCATCCAGAGAATATGTACCGGGCAGGTCAACCAGTGTATACTGTGTATCTGCCCGGCGCATGATTCCCTGTGCCACACCCACTGTCTTTCCCGGCCAGTTCCCCGTATGCTGGTGCAGACCTGTCAGGGTATTAAACAAGGTACTCTTACCTACATTGGGATTTCCGGCCAAAGCTACTGAGATCTTACGTATGTTTTCACTGCCCATCAGCAGCTTACCCGGATGCGCTCCAAATCCCGGGTGCGCAGTGCTACCACAGTTCCCCGCAACTCCAGTGCGGTTACCTGACCGCCGGGACTGCGATAGCAGCAATGTACATGGGTGCCGGGCACCAATCCAAAATTTCTTAGACGCTGCGCCAGTTCCGGCTCCACTCCAATCTGCATCACCACAGCCCGCATACCCGGACGCACACAATTCAAACTGGTCTCCATGGGTATCCCCTCCAATCACTGTGTCATCATATCCAACTCCACAGTCTTTGGTGATAGATCCGGGAAATAATTCTTTCTTTCCCGCAGATTTTGTGCTAAAATGGCAGCAAGAAAGGAGGCTGCTATGAAACAGAAAGTAGATGCGATCATTGCCGCCTTGAAAGCCCGGTATCCTAACGCCTTGTGTGCGCTCCATTCAAAAAAGGATTATGAATTGATGATTGCCGTACGGCTGTCGGCCCAATGTACGGATGCACGCGTCAATCTGATTACACCAGCGCTGTTTAATGCCTATCCCACCCTGGAAGCCATGGCCGGCGCCAACATTACCGATGTAGAAAACTATATTCGCGCCTGCGGATTTTTCCGCCAAAAGGCAAAAGATATTGTTCTTGCCTGCCAAATGCTGCTAAGGGATTACGGTGGAAAAGTACCAAACACCATGGAAGAACTTTTGAAATTACCAGGTGTGGGCCGAAAAACAGCCAATCTTCTGTTGGGTGATCTGTACAGCATCCCCGGCAGTGTAGTCTGTGATACCCATTGTATTCGTATCTGCGGACGGCTGGGTCTGTCTAAGGGTAAGGAACCTGAAAAGGTAGAGCAGCAGCTGCGCGCCATCCTGCCCCCGGAGGAAAGCAACGATTTTTGCCACCGGATTGTTTTGTTTGGCCGGGAGATCTGCACCGCCCGCAGTCCTCAATGCACTGAATGTCCTCTGGCTATCCACTGCAACGAATGGAATACCAAGTAATAGTCCCCCCCTTGTCCGCATATCTTGTGGACAAGGGGGGATCATTTTGCGCCGGAAAATGCCCATATTTTACAGTGCATTGATGCTGACAGGCGTTAATCTGCTGCTGCGGCTGGTCAGTACATCCTTTCAGGTCTATATTTCCGGCCGGATCGGCCCGGCCGGTGTAGGTCTTTTGCAGCTTGTCCTGTCCGTAGGGATGCTGGCCATGACTGCAGGGATGGCAGGTGTCCGCACTGCCACTATGTATTTGACTGCAGAAGAGTTGGGCCGAAAACGGCCCGGGAATGTGACCTGGGTATTGTCTGCCTGCTTTTTATACAGCGTTCTGTGCAGCGGCACTATCGCACTTGGCCTGTATCACTTTGCCCCTGTACTGGCTGCCCAGTGGATTGGAGATCCCCGTACGGTTGGTGCAATCCGCCTGCTGGCCACTTTTCTTCCCATTAGCTGCCTGTGTGGCTGCATGACCGGCTACTTCACTGCTGCCAACCGCATCAGCACTTTGGCTGCTGTTGAAGTGGCGGAACAGCTTTTCTCCATGGCTGTAACCATGACAACCCTGACCTTCTGGGCCGGTTCAGACCCGGCCAAAGCCTGTCAGGCTGTTGTTTTAGGAAGCGGCAGCGGTGCTTTACTGACCCTGATCAGCCTGGTACTTCTGCGTCTGCGGGAGCATGCGGTCTCCGGTCCGCGGATTCCGGTCCGAAGTCGGCTTCTGCATACAGCGGTGCCATTGGCCTTGGCAGATGACCTCAAATCCGGCATTTCAACTGCGGAAAATCTGATGGTTCCCAAACGACTGGCTCTGTACCCGGGCACAGAAAGCCCTTTGGGTGCCTTTGGTACAGTCTGCGGCATGGTGTTCCCTGTGTTCATGTTCCCGGCAGCCATTCTTTTCGGACTGGCAGAGCTGCTGATTCCGGAGCTTGCCCGGTGCGCGGCTGCGGGAAGCCGTCAGCGCATTCAATATCTGGTCCGGCGCAGTTTGCGGGTGGCTATGCTGTATGGGTGCCTGTTCTGCGGGCTGATGTTCCTGTTGGCAGAGGACCTGTGCATAACCCTATATAGCAGTCAGGATGCGGGCAGATATCTGCGGCTGTATTCCTTGCTGATCCCAATACTGTACTGTGATTCTATTACGGATGCCATGACCAAAGGATTGGGCCAGCAGAAGGCCTGTGTGCGGTATAACATCCTTACATCAGGCATGGATGTGGCTTTTTTGTACTTACTGTTACCGCACTATGGCATGTTCGGCTATTTCTGCAGCTTTCTCATTACCCATTTGCTGAATTTCTGTTTAAGTCTGCGAAGGCTGCTAAAAATTGCGGGAAACCGCATTTCTGCAAAAGTGCCCATTCTCACAGCCGCCGCAACACTTGCATCTATCTGGGCTGCATCCTATCTAGCCTCACCTGTTCTAAGAAGCTGCGCTTATTTTTTGTTGCTTGGCAGTCTGCTAATTTTGTTCAACATCCTAAAAAAAGAGGATTTGCACTGGATCAAAGGCCTGATTGGTTTGTAAAAAGAGCATGGGAGACAACTACTTACGAGGTGTCTCCCATGACAGATCTTCTTTTATTTTAAAATTGTTTTAATATCTCTTTCAGAAATTCCCAGGTACGCTGAACAGAAGCGATCTCCAGCTTTTCCCGGCTGGTGTGAATATCGTGCATCTCAGGACCGATGGAGATACAATCCAACCCCGGCAGCTTTTCACTGAGCATTCCGCATTCCAGGCCCGCATGGATCGCTACCACCTGCGGGTCTGTGTGGAACATCTGCTTATAAATCCGAACCATGGTATCCCGCAGCATAGAATCCTTTTTATACTCCCACGCAGGATAGTCTCCGGTCTGGGTGCAGCTTCCGCCGTGGAATTGGGCAACCTCCTCCAACCGGGTTACCAGATCCCGCTTTTCCTGATTCACAGAGCTTCGTACCGCAAATGTCAGCTTCAGCTCCTCATCTAACTCTGCAACGCCAAGGTTCAGACTGGTCTGTACCAAGCCCTCAATATCCTGGCTCCAGGCCTGCACGCCGTTGGGCACCGCGTTCAGCAGGGCGATCACTTTTGCGGAGCACTCTGTTGTCAGGGCGTTACCGCCCAAGGCATCCACATCGTCCCCCCGAATAACAGCACCGGGTTCATCATACTGCTCCCGGATCTCCTGTTGAAGCTGGGCTGCAATATCATTGATCCGCTCAATATACATCCCCAGGGCCACCAACGTTACCTGGCAGGATCTGGGAATGGCATTGTCCTTTGCGCCGCCGGACAGTTTTGTAATGCACACCGGCATCAGCTTCTGGATCCGTCCAAGCAGTTCACCCATGACCTTATTGGCATTGGCCCGGTTTTTGTGGATCTCCACACCCGAATGGCCGCCTTGCAGCCCCTCCACCGTCAAGCGAACACAGGGGCCGTACACTGCCCGGCGTTCTGCAGGTAAGCGGACTGTTGCACGGATGCCCCCAGCGCAGGAAACAGTAAAGATCCCCTCATCCTCTGAGTCAATA
>JAZNIG010000009.1:0-5613 GCA_045577355.1 Faecousia sp.
CTCCTCGCCACCGGCATAGTGGGTGAAGCCATCGTGAGTGCCGTCAACGGACAAATCAAATTGCCACTGCTTTCCCGTCAGATAGGAGTTTCCTGCCAAAAGACCCTTGGATGTGCACAGCCCATCCTCACAAACGGGAGCCATTACGGTGAAGATATTTTCAAAGCTGCCGCCCTCGGGGGTATAGACGGATTTGAAAAGACGGTCGCTCACTTCAATGCCGCAAAGTCCGAATACGGTTCCGTCGGAAGCACGCAGAGGCACACAAAGCAAGAATCCTGATTCACTGTTGCCTTTCAGAGTGACACGGCCTGTCCAGTAATACAGACGGGACAGATCCAGCTCAGGATGATTTCTTGCGGTCTCCATTACGTCAGTAAAGAATGTCTGACCGGTGATGTCAAACTCCATCTTCCACTGACCGATCAGCATAATGCTGTTGTCTCTGGCTACCTGAGAAGGACCTCGCAGGCAATGGACCTCCACGCCGGCCACGGAGGTCGCGGTGGGTTGTGTTTTCTTTAGGAATACACCTGCCTTTGCTGTGTCGGCATTTTCGGCATCGGGGTTTACGGTGGCATCCAGCATAAGGAATACACCGCCGCAGTAACGGTTGTTTACCGTGTTCAGAAGTGTCTGCATATGCGTGGAGAGAAGAGGCTCAATCAGCTCCGGATGAGATTGCAGATCGGATGCGTTTAGATTGTTGGCACGGAAAAAATCATCGCTTCTTTCGGAAATGCTTTCCGCAATGGAAATGCCGCCTAAGGATATGCGACCAAAATCGGCATCTATCTTATCGTAAATAATGGAAAGCTCGGTGTTCAGATGGTTCTGAACCGTTTGCGCCTGCTTTCCGTTGATCCCGAAAAGAGATAACAGGAGCGTGAAAATTAAAATGATGGATACGGAAATCAGAGAAAAGAAGAGAAGGAGCCTGCGATGCAGTGTGGTTCCTTTTTTGATTCGTTCCTTTTTCCATAATTCAAGAGCCTTCTTAAGCATCAGCAAAGCACCTCCTTTCGGCTCAAAACTTCATATCACTTTTTCAGCCTTGCCAGTGCTGCCTCGGCAGTTACGTTCTGGCCGCTTTTGAAGGCATCCCGGTCATCGCTGAGAATGCTGTACAGCATATCTTCAAACTTTTTCGTGTCGTTATCAAAGTTCGAATAATTGGGCGCAGAGAAGAAATTGTAGCTGTCATACATATTCATAACCGAGGTAGCATCATTTTGACCTTCTCGTTTTCGATGGTTTCGATATGGCTGTCCATATCCTCTTCAAAGGCTTTCTTGGTTACGGGAAGGTAGCCGGTTTCATCCACGAACTTCATGTTTTGCTCGGCGGCGGTCAGCCACTTGATAAACTCGCAGGCGGCATGCTCTTTTTTCTCATCGGTCTTGGCTACCATCAGTCCGCCGCCTCTTTGCAGGGCGGTTGCGGTTCCGTTTTCAAAAACGGGATAGGGCAAAATATCGTATTGTGCATTCTTCACCGTTCCGTCGGCGTAGGTAATGGTATCGCCGTAGAACAGAATACCTGCAGAGGAACCGGTAGAGCAAACGATGTCACCTGTCTTGGAAAGATCGGAGGAGTATCCGTCGTAAACGGCTATACCGCCTTCCACGGAAGGAGTGTAAACCATGTTAAATATGTAGCTGAACGTATCGTTATCCAGAGACAAGGCTTCACCGTCAAAGATCGAGCTGCCCTTTTGTGCCATGCCCACCTCAAAGAAGTTAAACCAGGCATCCGAAGCAAAGAATTGCTTGCCGCACCAGTCATAGTAGGATTTGGAAAGACGGGCAATGCCTTCAAAGGTGGCAAGATCGTCGGCACTTGCGTCGGTTGCTGCCGCAAACTCGTTGAACAGTGTCATATTGACATAGAGAACCTCGGTGGATTTGGCAATGGGGAACACATACAGCCCGCCGTCGGAAAGACGGCCCTCCGCGACAAATTCGTCCACATACTTGCTCAATTCATCTTCAGTGAAATACTCGTCCAGATTGGCGAGCATCCCTTTTTCCTGGAACTGAATCGCCACCTTGGGATATCCTGTGAAGATGTCGGGCATATCCGGTGCGCCGGGATCATCGTCCGCGATCATGGCAAGGCTCTTGTTCAGTTCGGAGCTGGAGGAGATAGCTTCCACGTTGATGATGATTCCTTTATCTTTTCCAACGGTGGAGTTGAACTGGTCGATCAGATAATCCATTGTCGCCTGCATATCCCCACCATAGTTGTGCCACATCGTCAGCGTGACCGGATTTTTGGGATCCAAAGGCGATTTGGAGCACCCTGCAAAGAGTCCGCAAAGTAAAAATACGATAATAAGCAACGATAATACTTTTTTCATAGAGCAAGCCTCCGATGAAGAAATTTTTTTGCCCTTTATAAGCAGAAAAATGTGGATTTCACAAAAAAATCATAGATATTTTTCGAGTTCCCACCCATTTTTGCCGTTTGGTGTGGGGGCAAAACCGTAAAAATCCGTATAATTGTGCTTGTAAAGATCAAGACAAAAAGATTTATTTTTCTACAGTATATCACAAACCGTTGAAAAATTCAAGGGTTGAAGACAAATATCACACATTTTTCAAAAAGCTCAGGAGGTGTTAAATGGTGAATCGCGAAAACAAGATAGCGAAGTACAAGATCATTGCCGACACCGGCGGAAACCGATACCGTTTCTACTGTGAAGCATCGGGCGCGGCTGTGTGTACGACAAAGCCTGTCAAAGCCGAGACTCCCGAGAAGGAATTGCTTCTTGCCTGGGAGGAAGGAAAAGAAAACTTCAGCTTGTGCCCCCGCTGCGGTCGCCTTGTCTGCGATGCCATGTACAACGCCGATGTGTGTGAATGCGTGGACTGCGCACCTTGGGAGAACAAGCCCAACTACTGTAAAAAGTGCGGAGTCGAGATTCACAAAGGAAACGTTTTTTGCACCGGATGCGGTGCTCGCACAAGATATGGGGAGGTGTGGGCCTGATGACGGAGAAACTGGAATATCTGCGCAGGGAGAATATGAGAGAATGTGGCTTCGGTGTAGATGCGATGAAAGAGATCCGAATCTGCACCGAGTGCGGGAATCCTTCCCCAAGCACAGAAGCCTTCTGCAGAGAATGTGGATGCAGGCTCCCCGATAAAACCATGTACGATATATATAAAGAAAGACATACCGTTTGCCCAACTTGCGATACGGTGGTGGCAAAGGACAGTGAGTACTGTCCGCAGTGCGGAACGAAAGTGAAACCCCAAAAAACGAACATAAAGTTTTTTAAAATGATTAAGGAGGCAAAAGCAAATGAAAACAGGCTTTAAGAAAATCTTGTCAATGCTGCTTGCATTGACGATGCTGCTGAGTATGACCGGCATAACGGCATTTGCGGTTGATGCAGAACCGTTACCCACAACCTTGGAGGCCCCGAGCATTATCGTATATGATTCGGGCTACCGCACGTTGGATATGGAAGTCAAGGTAGAGCATCCAACTTCTATCATGGATGTATATGAAAAGAGCGCTACCAACCGGGTCTATGATGAAGAAACCTATGAGTATTCCAGTGATTACGGCGAGTATTATCTGTACGATGCCGTTGTTCAGATCGACTGGAAGCTCGATGACGGTGACTGGCAGTATACAGCAGAGTGGGATGAATATGCGTGGGAATGTGATGAATATGAATATTTCAACGGCGCTCATGTAGGCTGGTCATACGTTGCTTCTCCGTCTGCTTATTATAACAGCACCTTGGAGCAGGCGTTGATCGATCAGGAATGCTTGATTGAGACCACCGACGGTTCCGGCACCTATTACCGATTTGATGAGGCGAACCACAGCATTTCCTTCCGCGCAAGATATTTCTTCATGTTTGAAAGTGACACAGGAAGTGCAAATGTGAATGTTCTCTCCGATTGGTCGGAGGTTGCCGTCTACGGCGGTGGCAGTGTTCAGGAAAACAGCATTCCCATGACCCTTAGCGCACCGACCCTTGCGAATCTTGAAATCTATGATACGTATACCTATTACATGGTTCCTATGGTGCAGTTTGACGTGTATCCGGGAAGTGATATTCTCGATGCGCTTATGTGGTATGAAGAGTATGATGCTGAACTGGAGTCAAGCGACATTTCGTTGGTCTTGGAAGCAAGTCTTGACCCGAATTTTGGTCCCGAAGCTGTCGTGATTGACAGAGACGTCTCTCAGTACTCCGCTATCGAACGTAAAAATAACTGGGATATGATGTTCTATGATTTGTGGTGGGATCTTCCTACCAGCGATCAGGAAGCCTTCGTGTGGAACGGCGAGACCGTTTATCTCAGGGCAAAATGGGTAAACGAGCGTGAAATCAGCGGCCAGTGGTCTGAAATTGAAAGTCCTTATTCCAACGTGATCAGCATTCAGGGACCTCAGATTGCCGCTTACACGATATCCGTTTCTCACGGCTCCTACGGATTCGATTCTTACTATGATGCTCAGTGGAATGAAAAGATTACGGCAGGAAAAGAATATGATTATATTTACTGCCATCCTCTGGAAGGTTGCTACGTCGATACCGTAACGATCAATGGGCAAGTGATGTACGATTACGATGATGAAGCTACACACGAGCTTCTTTATTGGAACTATAACAGAGACTTGTTCCATTTCCACGATGAAGACAATTATGCCGACAGGGATCTAACGATCGAAATCACCTATGCCGGTACACCTACCGAGATGTACGGCATCACCACCGAGTGGGGAAACGGCGGATATCTCGAGCTTGATTATTATTCAAACTACGTCTCATGGGAAGATAATTCCCTTGTTGTCTATCACGGAGCTACCCCGGGGTTTGAGATCATCCCCTATACGGGATGTGTCATTGACACGGTTCTGATCGACGGTGTTGAAAATGCACAGGCAAAGGAAGACGGATATTATCAGTTCCCGGCGATCACCGACAACAGCCATAGTATTGAAGTCACCTTCAAACGAGAAGCGTATGCGGTCAATTTCTGGGCCGATTCCCGAAAGGGTTATATCGAAAGTGATTACGACTGGTATAACGGCAATGCCGGTTACGTCCGTATCGGTGATGACGTTACCTTTACCTTCGGTCCCGATGCTGACCACAACGGTAATTATTATGAGATCACACAAGTTTGGATCGACGGTGTTCTGAACGAGGAAGCAAAGGCTACCGGTTCTTATACCTTCGAAAACATTCAGGCCGGTCACAGTATTGATGTATATTTCAGCGATGCCCCTGTTGTCACCCACGACGTAACTGCTACCAGCGGTGAGAACGGAAGCGTTTCTCCTGAGGGTGTGGTACACGTAAGAGAAGGAAGCGACAAATATTTCTACTTCTATCCCGATGAGGGCTATGAGGTTGACAAAGTCTTTGTGGATAACGTAGAGATCACCAACCTTGCAACCAAGGAATATTACATTGTCAGCAATGTGACCGCAGACCGCACCATCCACGTAACCTTCAAGAAACTGCCTGTAAGATACAACGTGAACGTGGTTGTCAGCGGACACAACACCTCCGCTCACGCTGTCAGCCCGGTGGGAACTACCCCCGTATGGGAGGGCGAGAGCTTTACCGTGACCTTCACTCCC
>JAZNIG010000010.1:0-27764 GCA_045577355.1 Faecousia sp.
AACACTCTTCCTAAGACCGCTGGCCTCCGACTTCGCCACATTTTATGGCAAACATCGCATCATTGCGACCGACGGGAGCAACATCATTTTGAGCGAAGCGAAAAACATCATATCGCCGCAAGGCGATGCATCATTTTTAAAATGCAAGGCTTTGCCTTGATTTGTTTGTGGAAAAATAGTATAATTCTCTTGAAAGGAGTGGTTATATGCCGAAAAATTATTTGCTGATATATTCTGAGCAGCTTGCAACTGAAATTGAATTGCTTTGCCAGAATATCAAGGCACCATCTAACACTCTTTTCCAAATTCGTAAAAGTTCAAGCAGTATTTATGCAAATATCCGTGAAGCAAATTATGGGCAGAGCAAAGCGGATATGCTTTCAAAATTTGAAATTGCTCTTAAGGAATGTAGCGAAACCGAAGGTTGGTTACGTTTATTGTTCAATACGAATGCGATTGATGAAGAAATCTATAAAAAGCATAGAAATCTTTGCGGTCGAATCAGACGAATGTTGATTGCAAGTTGTAAAACATTAAAGGAGAGTATAAAATGAAACGAATTATTTGTTTTTTGATTTGCTTGTTGATGCTATTTTCATTCGTAGGTTGTGATTCTGATACAACCCCTGTTCTTTCCGGCAGTTATTATGCTGTTGGCGATTATGAAGAAATGTTAACGCCGTATCTGTCGCTTGATACAGATAACAATGCGTTTCGTTTTGGTGCCGGTTCTGTAGTTTCTTATGAGGAATATGGCTCTTATAAAATTGCAGACGGAAAGATTATTGCCACTTCACAAAGCACAACATTTGAATTTGAGATTAAGGATAAGAACACCCTTATATTGATTGACAATGGGGATAATCACTTTTTTAAAATTCCTATCAATACGCAGTTTGTATATAGTGAAGATTTGAAGTGATTACATTACTTTTGGTCTTTCTTACCCCTTATTACACTACTTTTAGTCGCTCTTTCGCAACAAAGAAACGTGATTTGTCTACCTGACAAATCAGGTTTCTTTGCGTGATGCGTTCCTTGCGGAACGTGATGCGCACTTTGTGCGTGATGCAGACTTCGTCTGTGATGCACGCCTTCGGCGTGTGATCAGAACGCATCGCATCACTTATCTCAGCGTAGCGGCATTACCTATCACTTATTTGCAAATAGTTATGTTTTGTGATATAATGATAAAAAAGAGAGGTGTATTGCTATGTCAGAATCAAAGCTTAGAGAGCTTTCTACGGAATTTTCCATTGATATAATTGAACTGGTAAAGCATCTTAAATCTAACAAAGAATCTATTATTTCCAATCAAATCGGCAGAAGCGGTACAAGTATTGGCGCAAACATCCACGAAGCACAATACGCACAAGGCCGAAAAGACTTTGTTTCAAAACTGGAAATTGCCTTAAAGGAAGCAAACGAAACAGGTTATTGGCTCGAACTGTTATACAAAACAAAATATATTGACGAACAAACCTACAAGAAATTATCTTCCAAATGCACATCCCTAAGAGCCATGCTGGTTGCATCCTGCAGAACAGCAACGGAGAATACAAAATGATAAATATAAATGTTTGGTTGGACAACTTTGCAATCAAGCTAAACGAAATCTTTGGAAATCGGGTGTGGTTTGTTGGTTTACAAGGCAGCTACGGCCGTGGTGAGGCAACAAAAACAAGCGATATCGATACTGTTGTTATTCTGGATAAATTGTCTGCTGCGGACATCGAAACATACAACACAATGTTGGATACACTTTCTCACAGAGAATTGGTTTGCGGTTTTCTCTCAGGCAAGGATGAGATTTTCAATTGGGAATCTTCCGACCTATTTCAATTTTGTTATGACACTACTCCAATCAAGGGAAGCCTTGATGAAGTGTTATTACTGGTTGATGAAGGTGCTGTTAACCGAGCAATTAAAATTGGTGTGTGCAACATCTATCACGGCTGTGTGCACAATATGCTCCACGAAAAAAGCGAGGATATTTTGCGTGGATTGTATAAATCCGCTTCTTTTGTTATACAGGCAATCGTCTTCAAACAAACCGGAAACTACATCAAACAACAAAAAGAACTGCAACTTTTGGCATCATCAAATGAAAAGGTGATTGTAGATACTTTTGTATATCTTAAAAACGGAGGTAAGGTTGATTTTAGCAAAATGTCTGAAACGTTATTTACTTGGTGCAAAAAACAACTTGCAAACAACGGATAACCACACTACTTTTGCTTACTTTTACCCCGATTCTGCTCCGTTTGGTTACTCTTTCGCAACAAAGAAACCTGATTTGTCTACCGGACAAAAGTGGTCTTTTTGAATGATGTTTGCCTTCGGCAAATGATGTCGCTTTGCTAGCATTTTAGGGCATACATCCCATCATTGTAACACCTACATACAGCAACACTGAATTGCTCCGACAAAACCGGCACCTTGACCCAGAACAAGATGACTGTGGTAGACCATATGGGCGATGCCAAGCTGATAGCCACCGCTATGGCACTTTGCTCCGATGCCAACCTGAACGATGAAAACCAGGCTGAAGGCGAGCCCACCGAGTGCGCGCTGGTCAATTTCGCTTACTCTCTGGGCCTTAAGAAGCAGGATCTGGAGAAAGCCACGCCCCGTGTGGATGAGGCACCCTTCGACTCTGGCCGTAAGATGATGTCCACAGTGCATGACCTGGACGGCACATATGTCCAGTACACCAAGGGCGGCCCGGACGTGGTACTTGCCTGCTGCGCTTACTACTTCGAAGACGGCGAAATCAAGCCCATGACCGAAGAAAAACGGGCCGAGATCATGGCAGCCAATAAAGCCATGGCAGACAAAGCCCTGCGGGTCCTGGCCGCTGCCAAACGCGACTGGCGTGAAAAGCCCTCCGACAACACTCCCGAATTTTTGGAGCAGGAGCTGGTATTCCTGGGCCTGACCGGCATGATCGATCCGGTCCGTCCCGAGGTCAAGGCCGCTATTGAAGAGTGCCGCAGCGCCGGCATCCGTGCAGTGATGATCACCGGCGACCATAAAGATACTGCTGTTGCCATTGACAAGGAGCTGGGGATCATCATCGACGCCAGTGACGCCATCACCGGTGCGGAGCTGGACGATATCTCCGACGACGACATCTGCGAAGCGGTGAAAAGATACGGCGTTTACGCCCGTGTACAACCTGAGCATAAAACCCGGATCGTCAACGCCTGGAAGACAAACAACGCCATTACCGCCATGACCGGCGACGGTGTCAATGATGCGCCCTCTATCAAGACTGCTGACATCGGTGTGGGCATGGGCATTACCGGCACCGATGTTACCAAGAATGTTGCCGATATGGTCTTGGCGGACGACAACTTCGCTACCATTGTTTCTGCCGTGGGTGAAGGCCGTCGGATCTATGACAATATCCGTAAAGCCATCCAGTTCCTGCTGGCCTCCAATATGTCTGAGGTTCTGGGCGTGTTTGGCGCGACCCTGATGGGCTTTACCTTGCTCAATCCTGTCCATCTGCTGTTCATCAACCTGGTCACAGACTGCTTCCCGGCACTGGCACTGGGTATGGAAGAGGCCGAGCCGGACACCATGAGCCGTCCGCCCCGTGATTCCAAAGAGGGCATCTTTGCCGGCGGTCTGTTTGGCGACATTGCCTATCAGGGCATTCTGGTCACAGCTTTGACAATTCTGTCCTATATCATCGGCAACAGCTTCCAAGTCGGCCATTTCGCAATGCCTGTGGGCATATCCGAACATGGCATGACCATGGCTTTCCTGACCATGTCCATGTGTGAGATTTTCCACTCCTTCAATCTGCGTTCTCAGCGCAAGTCCATTTTCAGCCTGAAGCGCCAAAATAAGATCCTCTGGCTGGCAATGATCGGCTCTCTGCTGCTGACCACTGCAGTTTTGGAGATCCCCTTCCTTGCAAACGCCTTCGGCTTCACGCCCATCGGTTTGGCCGAGTACGGGATTGCAATGGCTCTGGCGATCATGGTGATCCCTGTGGTGGAACTGGTCAAGCTGGTCCAGCGCAAGTGCGCCAAAAGCTAATATAAACTTTCTTCCGCACCAAAATTGCATTGCGAGGTAATTTTATGGGCAAGTTTAAGATCCCCGAGAATCCGCCTACCGTCAATAAAACGATTCGTTTTCCCCATGACATTGTGGACGATGTTGAGAAAGCAATCAAAGGGAAAGCCTGCACTTTTTCTGCTTTTGTGATTGCGGCTGTTCGTGGGGCATTGGAAGACTTAAAAAGCAATCAGGCATAAAACAAAAATGTATCGGCCGATCCCCTATTGGGGACCGGCCATTGCTTTTTCTCAAGTTTCAGTCTTCGCAGTCAGCCAAGCATCTGATCAGGCATGCTGTGCCCGTCAGGGTCAGTGCCAGGAAGAACAACTGCAGCCCCACCAGGATCGCGCTGACCACGCTGGTTGCAACGATCCCAACTGCCAACAGAACCACCGCAAACAGTGCTGTTCCCAGGATCCCTGCCAACACACTGTTAAGCGCCCGGCAACACCCCTGTTCCGTTCTGCCGATCCGGGCTGTTGCCAGAGCAAGTACGCCCAGATAAACCACCGCAATGCCAAATGCTACCCACAAAAAAGCGGGTGTAACAGTGATCACCGCTGTGATCTGCAAAAAGGCTGTGAGCACACCGATGATCGCGCTGACGATCAGTGCACGCACTACACAGTCTCTTCTGCATCCGCAAGAAAAGTTAGACATATTTTTCACCTCCCACAGCAATCTATGCGCTACTTCTTATGAAGGTGCTTTTTTTGTCAAAAAAGGGCCATAAGCAAACGGCACACGAATACTCTTGTCATTAAATGCGAACAACCTGTGACAAAATCTTGCTTTTTTCGTGAACATACCGTATAATAACTTCGTCTTTACCAACATTTTTTATTTTTGGGAGCGTGTTCTATGAAGGATTTTTTGCAGTACTTCTTCGGCAAGGGCACAGAGGTGGAATTTACCAATTTCTCCTTGGCGCACTTTGCCCCCATCCTGATTATGATCGGCCTGATTCTGGCGATCTACCGTTTTCGTGACAGTATCCGCAACTGCAAACATGAACAGACCTTTCGCTATATTCTGGCTTTTGCCCTGATTATCTCTGAAATGTCCTATTTTTGGCGTCTGGTCGGTGTTCCCGCTCTAAATCCCAACCCTGTAGATCATCTACCCATTACTGTCTGCGGTTGGGTTGCCGTCTTTTCCAGCTATATGATCTTGACCAAATCTCAGACTCTGTTCGACATCTCCTATTTCTGGCTGTTTTCCGGCACCTTATTCGCCCTGATCACCCCCACTGTCATCTCTTATACCGGCCCCACCCGCTTCCGCTACTACCAGTTCTGGGCACAGCATACTCTGGGCTATATTGCCGTGTTTTATTTGATTTTTGTACACAATATGCGCCCAACAATCAAATCGGCAGTGAAAGCCTATCTGTCTCTGGGTGTGTTGGCAGCAATCGCCTACACCGCCAACCAACTCATCGGCCCGGGTGCCAATTATTTGTTCATGGCACAGCCTGAAAGCACCCCCTCCATTCTGGACATTCTACCCCCCAACTTTGCGTTACGGCTCATCATTATGGCTGCAGCAGTGACCATCCTGTTCTTCCTGTCGTATCTGCCCTGGTATTTGAAAGACCGGCGTACCAAAAAGCAGCCTGTAAAAACAGCTTTATAAACCAGCAGCGCCGCGGCATTTGCCGCGGCGCATCAATTATCCGGCCTGTATTTTATGTCGGTTCGCCACATAAGACGGTATGTAAGGCAGCGCATGGATCATCAAATATATTCCGTACACACAGACCACAGACAGCCAATCCGGTGTAGCAGCCCCCAACGGTGCAAAGAAAAATGATTCCAGCTTAAAAAACATATAGTCCGCATCCACAGGAGAGAAATTCACTATATTCGCCCCCACCGACACGATCAGTGCAGGCATCGCCGGGATCAACAGCTCCCACCATTTTGTGACACCTGTATACCGATGATAGCCGGAACGCAGCATGGTCACTGCACAAAACACCAAGACGCCATGGTAAACCAGCGTATGCATTCCCGCAAAGGAAATGCAGGAATAATTGCTTAGCACATTGGCCGGATAAACAAAATTGATCGCACCTCCCAACAGTCCCAGACTGCACACATATCCGCAGGCTGCCCGCCGTACATACCCCTTTCCCCAAATTGCAAAGGGCATGGCATACATAAAGATGCTGCAGGGGTAAAGCGGCAGATTCCCCGTAAGATTCAGCTCAGCCCGTTCTCCCCCGTAAGTCTCCCATAGGATCTTGACCAGTTCCAGACAGGTCATCAGCGCCCACAAAGTCCCATAGATCCAGCGCAGCCACTCCTCTTTTTTTCTTGCTGCCCAACAGCTAAGCACCAGAATCACTGCCACGCATAGTACAGAAACCGCCAGATGCAGCGGCGTAAATAGCGTTCCGGGAATCTGCTCTGCCGCAGGCAAAAAATCCTTATGGGTAAAGAAGTTGGCAATTAAATCTCCAAAATTCCACATTTTCCCCAGTACTCCTTCGGTAATCTCTTCCTGCAAATCTTAAACCAAATCCACTCCTGTGTCAACGGAGAATTGTTTCCGGCATAAACCGCGAAATACCCTTGACATTCCCCACATTTTTTCGCATAATTAGTTCGATTTTTCCCGAAAGGAAGCATGCGTAATGGATAAACTACACCTGTCCCAAGGGGTTACAGGGTTTGTGAAAAAGAATGTGGTCATGGTCGTTGCTATGCTGGCGGCCCTGGTGACCTGTTTTTTTGTGCGGCCGGATGAAGCATATTGGGGGTATTTTGATGTAAAAACACTTACCTGCCTATTCTGCGTGCTGGCAGTTGTCTGTGCGCTGAAAAACATTCATTTCTTCTATCTTTTGGCCAAAAAAATTGTCCAGGTGTTTCAAAATACCCGCCTAAGTATCCTTGCGCTGGTGTATATCACCTTCATCGGCTCTATGTTGATCGCCAATGACATGGCTCTACTGACCTTTCTTCCTCTGGGCCTTTATGTACTGACCTCCACCGGCAAACAAAAATATATGGCTTTTACCTTTATTATGCAGAATATCTCCGCCAACCTGGGCGGTATGCTCACCCCCTTTGGCAATCCTCAAAATCTGTACTTATACACGAAATTTCAAATTCCCAATTTGGAGTTTATTCAGATTATGGCCCCTCCCTTTGTGCTGGCAGTGCTCTTGATTACCCTGTGCTGCTTTATTTTTGTAAAGCCCGAGCCTATGGAACTGAAAGATGAAGCAATCTCTCTTCCCGTAGGCAAAACCGCAATCTATTTGCTTTTATTTGCGCTTGCCATCGCCATTGTGTTCCGAGGTATCCCCTATTGGATCGGTCTGATTATAATCCCATCTGTTCTTATGTTCATGGATCGAAAGGCTCTGAAAATGGTAGACTATCCGCTGCTGCTCACCTTTGTGTTCTTCTTCATTTTCTCCGGCAACATGGCCCGAATCGATGGGGTTCGAAAAATATTTTCCATGCTGTTGGAAAAAAGTACGCTGCTGTTTTCTGTATTGTCCTGCCAGGTCATTAGCAATGTCCCCTCTGCTATCCTGCTGTCCCAGTTTACGGATAATTACAAAGACCTGCTGCTGGGTGTGAACATCGGTGGTGTAGGTACTTTGATCGCATCCCTTGCCAGCCTGATCACCTTTCGGGAGTACACTAAGCAGAACAAAGGCAAGACAAGCTACTATATACTTTTGTTCTCTGCCTTTAACTTCCTTTTTCTGATCACCCTGACTCTGTTTGTCCTGCTGTTCCATTAAACACACTTTGGTTCATGGTCGAAAAATGTCGAACCCTATTCCCCTTGTATCATCTTGAAAATCATTCGTCTTCGTGATATCCTATACCCCGGAGGTGATGATAATGCATCGAATGTTGATCGCAGATATTGACGAACCATTTATATCTATGGCAGAAGGTATCTTCTCCCGAGAATTCGAAGTCCGTACCTGCCAGGACGGCGAGACTGCATTGGAATTGCTTCTGGACTTCCGGCCTGATGTGTTAATTCTAAACCTATCCCTGCCCTTTAAAGATGGCCTAACCGTCTTGCAGGAGGCAGCATACCCACCCCCGGTGATTCTGGCCATCGCTTCCTATGTAAGTCCCTATATTGAGCATAGGTGCGCCTCCTTGGGTGTAAGCTATATTCTTCGCTCCCCCACTGTTAACGCCCTTCGGGTCCGGGTCATGGATATGGTCAGCCAATGGAAAAGTAATCAAACGACTCTGGACCCACGAATTCAAGTGTCTCTGCACCTGCATATTCTGAATTTTCCAACGCACCGAGCCGGCTATTGGCAGCTCTGCGAAACTATCCCTCTGTATTTTCAGGATCCGGATCAAAATTTAAAGACTGTTCTCTACCCCAAAGTTGCCTTACTCTGTAACCGCACGGACGGTCGGGCCGTAGAGCGTACCATGCGCAGGCTCATAGAAGATACCTGGGAACAGCGCGATCCCATTACCTGGGCCAAATATTTCCCCAACCAAACAGAATGTCCCTCCAACAAAGTCTTTTTCGACGCACTGGCGAATATGCTCAAAGAATAAAAAACTGCCCGGCTTCAAAGCCGGGCAACAAGTTTATTTTACCACGCATCCCCAACACTGTCAATCGCAATACCCCTGCAGCAAAGGATTTTCTGCGTTTTACACGAAAAGAATATGGTTATTTTGTATAATTTTCCATATTGAAAAATTAAAAAACTTGTGATAATCTATAGTCAGAAAGGGTGATACCAATGAACAACACAATCCCCCTTAAAAAGCTCACTTAAAGACCGAACCCCTTCTGATCTGTGCATACATCAAATAACAAGTCAAATGCAAGCAGTTGTAACGAACAAGCAAAATCTGAAAGCAAAGAGTTCTTTAAAAGTAGGCAAGCAGAAGCGCAATCAAAATGAAAGTGAATGTATTTGTGTTTAAACTGGGCGTGAATCCTGCTGAAGATCAGAAAACACGAATCGGTTTCCGGTGAGCTGCAAGACAACGTTTTCCATTCAGAAAAATGTTCCGACACTTAAGTGCATCCTGCTGAAAGGATTAAAACGAAGTAATGATGGTGCTGCGGAGTGGATTCCAGGAAAACAGTGTCGATCCTGCAGAAAGAGAGGTTAACCAATGATGTTAGATACTAAGAACGAACAGAAGTGACCCTTGGCTGTCGCAATCGAAGGATGCGCAGTCAAGGGTCACTTCTATTTGTGCTGCTTTTCACGCCCTTGCGGGCGTTTTTTTATACCCATCACAACTGCCCATGCCGGTTCCAGGTGCTGCGGCTTAACAGCACCAGAATTGGGAATATTTCCAGCCGGCCCGCCAGCATATCCACAGTCAGCACCAGCTTGGACAGCACGCTGTATGTGCTAAAGTTGCAGGTAGGCCCCACCGCCTCCAGACCCGGTCCAATGTTGTTGAAACATGCCAGCACTGCGGAAACATTGGTTCCGGTAGAAAAGCCGTCCAGCGAGATAACCAAAAAGCTTAATATTACAATAATTACATATGCCGCCAAATACGCATTGGTGTTGTCCAGAATTTTCTCGTCCATGGCTCGCCCATTGTTACGGATCACCTGAACCTTCCTGGGATTCAATACCTGTCTGATGTTTCGCCGCAGGATCTTAAACAGTAGCAATACCCGGGCAACCTTAATACCGCCACCGGTGGAACCGGCACAGGCGCCTACCACCATCAGCATCAGCAAGATCCCCTTGGCAAAGCTGGGCCACAGATCAAAATCCGTGGTAGCAAATCCAGTGGTTGTCATAATAGAGGCCACCTGGAACCCAGCATGCCGCAGCGACTCCTCAAAAGTGCTGTAAAGGCTTCGGACATTCCAGACAATCAGACCGATCGCCACGACCACAATGCCGATATACAGCCGCAGCTCCTCATCCTTGAACACGCTCTTAAACTGCCGTAAAAGCAGCAGGTAGTAGCAGCTGAAGTTCACACCGAACAGCAACATAAATACAGTCGTCACAATCTGAATGTATGGACTGTATCCGGCCATGGAATCGTTCTTGATACCAAAGCCGCCGGTACCGGCAGTGCCAAAGGCAGTACATACCGCTTCCAGCACCGACATGCCGCCTGCCAACAGAAAGATTACATTGATGACTGTCATCGCGATATAGATTATGTACAGGATCATGGCAGTCTGCTTCATTTTTGGCACCAGCTTGCCCACATCCGGCCCGGGGCTTTCTGCCCGCAATAAATGCATGGTAAACCCTTTATCCTTACCGCTGCCGGGCGTCACTGCCAGCAAAAATACCAGCACACCCATCCCGCCCAGCCAGTGACTGAAACTCCGCCAGTATAAAAGGCCCTTAGGCAAACGCTCCACATCCGCCAAAATGGAAGCGCCGGTGGTGGTAAAGCCGGAGACAATCTCAAACAGGGCATCCACATATGAAGGGATCTCTCCGGAAAGGAAAAAGGGCAGACATCCCAGTAAGCTGAGTATGATCCAGCTAAAGCTGACGCACACCATACCTTCCCGGGCACCAAACAATCTGCCGGCCTTCCGGCAGAAAGCAAACAGTACCCCCGCCGCAACAGCCATGATCACCAATGTGTACAAAAATGCCTTCACCGCGCCCCATTCGCCATAGCCCAGGCTGATACCCAGTGCTGGCAGCAGGAATACTGCCTCTATGGAGATAATCTGGGCCAGAAACCGCCCTATCATCTTAAAGTTCATAATAACCCTTCTATCAGGCAAAAATATCGTTCATTTGGTGCAGGACACCCCGACCGCTGGTAACAACTACCACGGTGTCTCCCTGAGTAAATACGCAGTTGCCGTTGGGTATCAGGGTCTGCGCGCCATGGGTGATGCTGACCACCAGCACATTGGGCTTCAGCTTCATTTCCCGCAGTGGAATATTGCAGTTTTTTGTTGATCCATCTACCAAAAACTCTACGGCCTCCGCCTGACCGTCCGCAATGGAATGTACAGATACTGCCGCACCGGTCTGATTCTGCATTGCCCGCACATAGCGAACGATGTTGTTACAGCATAGCTCCTTGGGGCAAACCATGCTGCCCAATGCCATAGAATCAGCGATGTTGCTGTTCTCTCCCCGGCTTAGCTTGGTGATGATCTGAGGCACTCCCCGGCTTCCCCCATACAAAGATACTACCATGTTGGTCTCATCCATGCCGGTCAGTGTCACCAGTGCGTCACAGTCGCCAATTCCCTGATCCTCCAACATCATTTGACTGCTGCAATCCCCGTGGATCACAGAGGTCTTGGGTAGAAGCTGCGCCAGCTCCACGCAGCGCGCATATTGTTTCTCCAAAAGCTGTACGGAAATTCCATCCTTTTCCAGAAGGCTCGCTAGGTAATAGCTGACCCTGCCACCTCCGCATAGCATCACCTTACGCACCTTTCGGGTGATGATGCCCAGATTTTTCAGCAGCGTGGTCAGATTTGCAGTAGGTGCGGTCACAAAGATCCGATCTCCCTCTCGCAGTACAAAATTACCGCTGGGTGCCACCGCGGTACCGGCCCGTAGCACGGCGCACACCAGCACCCTGCACTTAACAATACCGCTCATATCGCTTAAGGATACGTTGCACAGCTTGCTGTTGCTGTCGATCCGCAGCTCCACGATCTGTGTCCGACCCTTGGCAAACGTATCCCGGCGTAGGAATCCAGGGAACTTCAAAAGCTGCTCAATCTCCAATGCCGCCTGCCGTTCCGGATTCACCGTCATAGACAGGGGAAAAATGTCCCGCATCGTCATGACCTGATCTGCATACTCCGGGTTCCGGATTCGGGCAATGGTATGTAGCTTTCGGTTTAAACCGTGACCGGTCATACAGCACAGCAGATTCACCTCGTCTGCATTCGTAGCCGCGATTAACAGATCTGCATTTGCCACCCCGGCCCGCAGCAGCACCTCCTTAGAGGCACAGTTTCCGGCCACAGCAATGGCATCATACCGCTCCACCGCTGCCTCCAGAACCCCACTGTTCCGGTCAATCAAGGTAAGATCATGCCCCTCAGCTGCCAGTTGCCGTGCCAATGTCTGCCCTACCTTACCGCCGCCTGCAATAATAATGTTCATACTAGCCTCCAAAAACAGCCTTTTTCCCTTTTATACCATGCATCACAAACAGAACGGTATAATCCAGGTATTATTCTGTCCCAACAAAGTTGTTAAGGGAAATGTGATGAATCGGTATAATTGCTGCATTTGCAGTTATTATATCAAATCAACCCGCCCTTTGCAATAGCCACTCCCTTGCTCCGATTTGTATAGATCCCTCTGTATTCTATCTGTGTAATCCCAGCGCCAATGGTAATACCACGCTCCCATATATACAAATGATCACCCAATATTTTAAAATGCGGTTTTCCATATGAAACGGGCGTATTGCAAACACAATACGCCCGTTCTCATATTTTCAGCAGCCTTATCATCTTAACCTGTTTTTTATCTGCGAAAGAATGGAAGCAGCGACAGCCAAAGCCGCCGTTTTTCCTGCTGCCAATACTCTCGTTCGGAGCCAACGGTTCGATCAATCTCCATCTTGATATAACGCAGATCCCTGCAAAAACCACTAAGCTTTTGTGCCAACGCCGCCAAGCTCATTCCCAAAAGCACCAAGACAAACACCATAATTATAGCCATTGTCACACTGTCTATTTCTGTAAGCAATAATCTCTATCCCCTTGTTTTCCCAAAAAATCCAGAATATCTCTTCTATATGATTAATGACCACTTTATATTATCATATCGAAAACACACTATATTTTTATTCTGTGATGTTATTATATATATTTTATTTGATAATGCAAGAGGATGTTCGAAATATTGTAAATTCTGTTCGGAAATTATCGAAATAATCGCTCAAATTTGGATATCTCGCTTTGAAACATTAGCCCATACCAGCAAAACCGCACGCCTGCAATTCCACAAGCGTGCGGTTTTCTGTTATAATTCTTCCATAAAGGTTACGCCGGCAATGGAGACAACACTGTCGATCAGCTCCACATGATGACATCGCTGCCTGGCTGTCAGGGTAGCCGTGTAAGCCCGGCTGCCGTTTTCCTTATCCGGGCTGGCCTCTCGCTGCAGATTGGTCACATTCATACCCTTTTCCCGAACCTGCCGCAGGAATTCTCCCAGCGCCAAACTGTCATCCATCTCCACATAGACATCCATTCGTTTGGTCTTGCTGTGCATCTTATTGTCCATTCGCTGTAACACGGTCATAACAAAGAAAATTGCCAACCCGCCACAAATGGCCGCTTCATAAAAGCCGATCCCCAAAGCCAAGCCCACACCTGCCGCGGCCCAAAGGCCCGCCGCGGTAGTCAGACCCTTGATCCGGCTGCGCCGGGTAACAATGATCGTACCGCCTCCCAAAAAGCCAATACCGCTGACCACTTGGGCGCCCATGCGCACCGGATCCCCAGTTCCAAAAACCTGATAGATGTACTGGTTGGTCAGCATGATCAGACAGGCGCCGGTACATACCAGCATATATGTACGCAGACCTGCAGGCCGATTCTTCAGCCCACGCTCCAAACCTAGCAGACCGCCGATCAGAACCGCTATTACGATTCTCAGTGCCACAGCCAAATAGGTTACTTCCCGTAATTCCATACATAACACCTCCAATACTTAAAATTTATAATACCCGAATTTAGCTTTTCTGTCAAGTCTGTGCGGTAAAATAGCTATGTTTATACGCGCCCCATATAAAAGACATCTGTCCTGTTAACAGCATCGCGTAAAAGACTTGTTTTATACTATTAAAATCGTGTCTTGCAAATGACAAAACGCGAAAAAATAAATTCGACCGGATCCTGTCAGAGCCTTTTTTGATAGTTTTAGGGCGTGCTAAAGCAACACGCCCTAAACGATTATTTGCAACAGTCTCTTCTAGTCCCGCTCCATACTTACAAACATAACCTTTTCCAGCTCTGCCACCGCCTCGGGCCGATGGGTCACCAGAATCGCCTGCTTGCCCAATGCCTGCAGGTTCTGCAACACACCAGCCTCCGTCTGCGCATCCAGCGCCGAAGTACATTCATCCAGCAGAAAGATCGGCCGTTCCATCAGCACCGCCCGGGCAATGGCCAGCCGCTGCAGCTGTCCTTTGGACAGACCTGCGTTGTTCTCCCGCACTTGGGTCTGCTCCTGATAGGTCAGCTCCCACACAAATTCGGCTTTTGCAATCTCCAGCGCCCGCCTGCGTGCAGTTTCTTCCACATCCGGTGCCACCAACTGTAGATTCTCCTGAACTGTGCCCGAAAACAGCGCAAAATCCTGGGGCACATAAGCAAACAGATGCCGGGTATCTTTGCCGCAGGGCATATCCCCCTGATTGGTTTTCAGATATACCCGGCCCTCCTGAGGCGTGTACAGCCCCAGCATTAGCTTAAAAAGGGTTGTTTTTCCCTTACCGGAAATACCGGTCAGGCAAGACCAGCGTGCCAAAGGAAAACAGATACTAAAGTGGGTGATCACCGGAACTTCATCACTGGGATAGCGGAAGGTTACATCCTCAAAAACCACAGCTTCCACCTGCACATCTGACAGTGTAGTCTGCTGTGCGTCCTCTTGGGGTACCAGCAACTCTGCCAGCCGGCTGGCGGCAACTTCCATGCTGGCCAGCTTTGTTACCTGACCGGACAAACCCACCACCGGACCCCGAAACAGGGATAATAACTGCAGCATAGCCGTCAACGCACCATAGGATAATCTTTCGGCAGCTATCTGTCCGGCACCCCAAAGCAGCAACGCTCCGGTTCCTATCTGGGAAATACCTCCAATTACCGTGCTGGATGCCACGGACCAGCGTCTGCGCCTGTTCTTCGCAATCAGGCCAATATGTAGCTTTTCTTGAAAACAGTGCAAAACTCGCTTCTCTGCCTGCAGGCTCTTAATCAGTTCCAATTGCTGCAGATCCTCCTGCATAGTGGCCATGACCTGATCCTCAGTCTGCCGCACCTGGCTTTGTCTACGCTTGATCATTGGCCGCAGCAATACGGATATTATCGCCATCGCCGAGCCCGCGCCAATCAGAACAGGTCCCAGCGGCGGGCAGATCAGCATTACCGCCAAAAAGGAACCAACCAGTCTGGTCACCTGTCCCATGATAGATGGCAAAGCGTTGAATAGACCGTCGCATACCGTGTTCACATCTTCCATGCCCCGGCTCAATATTTCACCGCTGTGATATGCCTGCAGCCGTTCCTCCTCGCTGTAGGCCGCGGCAGACAGCAAAGTATGCCGCATCCGCGCCATGCACTTATCCGCTGTGCTGCCGGAAAGCCAACTTTGCAGCATATAAACCAGCAGCATTAGCGCCACCACCGCAGCCAGCATACTTCCCAAAAACAGCAGCCGTCCATCCTGATTTACAGCTGCGTCGATCACATACTTAGTAACTAAGGAAAAGGCCACCTGGATCAGAGACTGCATCACAGCCAGCCCCACCAGTGCCGCGCAGGGCCACAAAAAAGGCCACAGCATTTTCCCAAATACTGCCCAATTCTTTTTCATCTTCATTTCTTATCTCAACTCCCGCTGGCCCATATCCAGCGCCGCGGCGATCACCGCATCCATATCATAATACTTATACTCACCCAGCCGTCCGCCGAAAATGACCTTTTTTTCATCCTGGGCCAGTTTCCGGTAAGCCTGATACAGTTCACTGTTTTTCTGATCGTTGACCGGATAATAGGGCTCGTCTCCTTGCTTCCACTCAGAGCTGTACTCCCGGCTGATCACCGTCTTGGGGTGATTTCCAAACTCAAACCACTTATGCTCAATAATCCGGGTCCAGGGCGTTTCCCGGTCCGTGTAGTTTACTGCTGCATTGCCCTGAAAGTTGGGTATATCCAGTACCTCTGTATCAAAACGTACAGAACGGTATTCCAGACAGCCAAGCCGATAGCCGAAATAAGCATCAATAGGGCCTGTATAAACAATTTTCTTGGCCATTGCTTCCAATTCCTGCTTATGATCCAAATAGTCCACTTTTAAGCGGACCTCAATTCCCTCCAGCATCGCCGCCACCATCTTGGTATAGCCACCGATCGGGATGCCCTGATAAAGTGCGTTGAAGTAGTTGTTATCAAAGGTCAGGCGCACCGGCAGGCGCTTGATAATAAAGGCGGGCAGTTCCTTGCAGTCCCTACCCCACTGCTTTTCTGTGTAGCCCTTTATCAGCTTCTCATAAATATCCGTACCAACCAGAGAAACGGCCTGCTCTTCCAGATTTTGGGGCTCTGTAATACCTGCCGCCTGCTTCTGCTGCTCGATCTTTTCTGCTGCCTCCTGCGGGGTGACCACACCCCACATTTTGTTAAAGGTATACATATTGAAGGGCAGACTGTACAGCTCCCCCTTATAGTTGGCCACCGGAGAATTGGTGAAGCGATTAAATACGGCAAATTCGTTTACATAATCCCAAACTGCCTTATTGTTGGTATGAAAAATGTGCGCACCGTATTTGTGGACATTGATTCCCTCAATCTCTTCCGTATAAACATTACCGGCAATATGATCCCGCCGGTCAATTACCAGTACAGATCTACCTGCTGCCTTCGCCTGCTGGGCAAAAACCGCTCCGTAAAGACCGGCACCTACAACCAAATAATCATACATATTGGGATCCTCCCGCTTCCTATGCTTTGTTATTAATTATATTGTATTTGGGGTATATTGTCAACTTTTACGCCATCTATCCAGCAAACACTCCCGCCAACATTTCCACTTCCGTCTCTGCAAGCTTTCGGACCTGTCCCCGGGGGAGATCCCCAAGCGTTAAGCTGCCTTCCTGACGGCGTTCCAGGTACGTGACCGCCATTTCCCTTGCCGCCATCATCCGGCGTACCTGATGATATTTCCCCTCACACACTGTGATCAGGCTCTCCCCCGGCCCCAGCGGTTCCAAAACCGCTGGCAGGCACACAGTCCCGTCCCCCAGTGTCAGGCCGGAAGCAAAGGCTTCCACATCCTCCGGACCGGCCGTTCCCTCATGACGGGCATAATAAATTTTGGGCACTTCCTTTTTCGGGCTGATCAGCCGGTGGAGAAGCTCCCCATCATTGGTAAACAACAAAAGCCCCTCTGTAGCCTTGTCCAGCCGTCCCACAGGCTTCAGTGCCACTCGTTGCAATTCCTCAGGCAACAGCTCCATTACTGTTTTATCCCTGGCATCCTCTGTAGCGGTCACATATCCCGCCGGCTTATTGAGCATGACCACTACCCGGCCGACAGAGCCCATAACCTCCCCATCCAGACAGATAGTCTGCGCCTGCGGGTCGATCTTACGGTCATTGTCCTTTTCCGGACTGCCATCCACCGTGACCCTGCCTGCCTTCAGCATTGCCTTTACCTGACTGCGGGATCCCGCACCGCAGTCGCACAAGAATTTATCCAGTCTTTCCATACTTCCTCCGTTCTACCCTTCCCCGACCGCGAATAAGCTGTAACGTAATACAAGCCAGGGAGGGGTTTTATCATGATGGTAATGACCGCAAAGGTTGATTTTAAAAAAATAGCCATTGGCCTGATCGCAGCAGTAGGTGTAATCGTGGCACTGATCCTACTTTTAGGTGGCGGCGACAACAGCACTGCAACGTCTGCAACAAACGTATCTAACAACGATGCCCGCGTCCAATTTCTGAAAAACTTCGGCTGGGAGGTAAACACATCCCCTACAGAATCCAGCCAGGTGCGGATCCCAAAAGAGCAAACCCAAGTCTACGAACGCTATAATGCTCTGCAGAAAAGCCAGGGATATGACCTGACCCAGTACGCAGGCAAAACAGTCATGCGCTATGTGTATAAGGTCAACAATTACCCCGGTGCCACTGAGCCGGTCTATGCCACGCTGCTGGTCTATAAGAACCAGATCATCGGCGGCGACATCACCGATACTGCTGCAGGCGGAACGATCCAGGGCTTCAAAAAACAAAACATTGCCCAGCCTGATCAGTCCGACACCCTGCCTACTGAGGCCACTACACCGGAAATAACCCCCACAACCGCAATGTAGCTTCCGGCTTATGGATGCATCATAATCACACATAATTGTAGAGGACGGGTCTCCCGTCCCAAAAAGTACAAAGTTGCCAATTGACCCAAAACATCTGTAAGTTTCTGTATTTCACAGCCGGGGGGGACGTAACGACTGCCCAATACACGCGTTTACACGTGTAGTATCAATCGCTCCTGAATCATTTTACCCCATTTGTTTCCTCTTGACAACCACCATGCCGCATGGTATGCTATCTACAACTTCATAGGGGTCTTCAGGGCGGGGTGCAATTCCCGACCGGCGGTAAAGTCCGCGAGCGCGCAAGTGTTGAATCGGTGCAATTCCGATACCGACAGTAAAGTCTGGATGGAAGAAGACTGCGGTTAATGACCAAATTTTAGGCACGCCCTGGGTAGCACATACTCAGCGGCGTATTTTTTATATTTGAGGTGGAATTTATGGCAGACTTTTGGAAACAAATTCAGGAAAATCTGGTCTTTTTACTGGTGTGTATGGCCATCATCGGAATCCTTGCTCTGGTTGCAAAGCTCTCCGAGCGGTTTTTACCCGGATTACGCAAGACCTCTCCTGCCCGGCGGATCACCATCATCGCCATCTGTTCAGCACTGGCGGCGGTGCTGCATATCCTGGATTTCCCCTTGCTGTTTCTGGCTCCGGAATTTTATAAGCTGGACTTCTCCGAATTGCCGGTAATGCTCTGCGGCTTCTATTTAGGACCCTTTGCGGTAGTAGCCAGTGAAGCTGTAAAGATTCTGCTGAAGCTTCTGCTCAAAGGCACAAGCACCGCATTTGTCGGAGATTTTGCTAACTTCGCTGTAGGCTGCAGCCTGGTTCTACCCGCAGTCATTATCTATCACACAAAAAAGAGCCGTGCCAGCGCCCTGTGTGGTCTGGCGCTGGGCACTATATTCCTGACTGTTTTCGGCAGTGCCTTTAACGCAATCTATCTGCTTCCCAAATTTTCTGAGTTGTATGGGATTCCTCTTAACAGTATCATTGCCATGGGCGGCGCCATCAACGGAAATATTCATTCTCTGAGTACTTTTGTTGTGTTAGCTGTGGCCCCTCTGAACCTGATCAAAGGCCTGTCCATCTCCGTGCTAACCTTGCTGCTGTATAAGCGGGTAGCCCGTCCGCTGTTTGGAAAATAGCTTATAAAAGTTATGCGTCTTGAATGGTCAACATCAAGACGCATAACTTTTATTCTTCTGGATCTTTGGGGCTATTCTGCTGTTCAATAACCTGCACATTGGGTGCAGGAGAAGTCTTTCGGGGCGGCATACCCAGATCCTTCTTTCGGCATGCAAACACAAAGAACGGCAGCAGGAAGCTCAAGAAAATACTCAAAACCAAGAACACAACTGCCTGACTGGGTTTGCAAGACTCAAACAGGTCATAATAGGCCATATACGTAAACACTGTATTCACAATAGAAAGCACTGCCAGCAGCAACACAAAACCAACAAGAAGCAGCACTGCGCCTATACTCTGCGGAGCCATTTCAGCTGTCTGATCTCCCGCTATCAGCAAACCAATTACAGAGGCCAACCAATAGATATAGTATAGCACCACCGCTGCGCAGCCTGCTATATTCATACCCAGCAAGACCTTCCGACGATTGCGGATTTTTCCTTTTGCTACGTACTGATACTGGTCCGAAATACTGCCCAGAATCCAAACGTTGCCGATAGGCAGCCAACTGAGCCACGGATGGTGAATCCCCCGCCGCTTGGCAATGGTATACATTCCCAGGCTCTGCAGCACATACACCAAAACAGAATAGGCCAGCATCAACACCATAAAGAACAGCCAGATAATTACTACTGCTGCCACAATGCCCATTCCATCACCAACGGGAACAACTTCATAATTAAAGTCAAATTCCGGGTACATATTTTACACCTCTTTCCCTGTATATTATAAATATATCATACACGCAGAAACTTTTCAACATTTCTTCATTATATCTTTCTACAAGAATTTTTAACAAAAAATATTACTATTTTAAAAACTTTTCGCCAAAAAACGTCTTATCCCTTGCAAATTCCCGCCACTTGGGCTATAATGCATATTGTATCGTACAATTACATTGTACAATATAACTGTAACAGATAGGAGACAACGCTATGAAAGGTATTATTTTGGCCGGCGGCTCAGGCACCAGACTGTATCCGCTTACCAGGGTCACTTCCAAACAGCTCCTCCCTATTTATGACAAACCCATGATCTATTACCCCATGTCCGTTCTGATGAGCGCAGGAATTCGAAATATCCTCATTATCTCCACCCCCCAGGATACGCCCCGGTTTCAGGAGCTGTTAGGAGATGGACACCAGTTTGGTCTGGAACTGAGCTATGCGACACAGCCCTCCCCCGATGGATTGGCCCAGGCATTTATCATCGGCGAGGAATTTATTGGCAGCGACTGTGTTGCCATGGTTTTGGGTGATAATATTTTCTCCGGCCACGGGCTGAAGAAACGGCTTCATACAGCTGTCAAAAATGCCGAGTCCGGAAAGGGCGCTACCGTGTTTGGTTACTATGTGGACGATCCTGAGCGATTTGGCATCGTAGAGTTTGACGAAAGCGGCCATGCGGTGTCTATTGAAGAAAAGCCCCAAAAGCCCAAGAGCAACTATTGCGTTACAGGTCTGTATTTCTATGACAACCGGGTAGTAGAATACGCCAAGAACCTGAAGCCCTCCGCCCGCGGAGAATTGGAAATCACTGACCTGAACCGGATCTATCTGGAGCAGGGCGAATTGAATGTGGAGCTGCTGGGTCAGGGCTTTACCTGGCTGGATACGGGCACCCACGAAAGTCTGGTAGAGGCCACTAACTTTGTTAAGACCGTAGAATCCCACCAAAACCGAAAGATCGGCTGTCTGGAAGACATCGCCTATATAAACGGCTGGATCAGTCGAGAGGATGTAGAGGCTGTGATCAAGGTTTATAAGAACCAGTACGGACGGTATCTGCAAGATGTGCTGGACGGAAAATACATTGATGTACTGCGGGATAAAAAACGACTTGAGGAACTTCAAAAATGAAAAAGACCATTATCGTCACCGGCGGTGCCGGTTTTATCGGAAGCAACTTTGTCTTCCACATGCTTGGCAAGTATTCGGATTATCGGATCATTTGTCTGGATAAGCTGACATACGCCGGCAACTTAAGCACACTGGCCTCCGTAATGGATAATCCCAATTTTCGGTTTGTAAAAGCAGATATCTGCGACCGGGAAGCCGTTTACCGCCTGTTTAAGGAAGAAACACCGGATGTGGTAGTAAACTTTGCTGCAGAAAGCCATGTGGACCGCTCTATCGAAAATCCCGAGGTTTTTCTGCAAACCAACATTCTGGGTACCCAGGTGCTGATGGACGCATGCCGGAAATACGGCATTGAACGGTATCACCAGGTATCTACCGATGAAGTATACGGAGACCTGCCTCTGGATCGGCCTGACCTGTTCTTCACAGAGGAAACCCCCATTCACACCAGTTCGCCCTACTCCTCTTCCAAAGCCGGCGCGGATCTGCTGGTGCTGGCCTATCACCGGACCTACGGGCTTCCTGTAACCATCTCCCGGTGCTCCAATAACTACGGCCCTTACCATTTCCCCGAGAAACTGATCCCGCTGATGATTGCCAATGCCCTGAATGATAAACCGCTGCCTGTTTACGGTGAGGGTCTGAACGTCCGGGACTGGCTGTATGTGGAGGACCATTGCAAGGCCATTGATTTGATCATTCACAAAGGGCGCGTAGGAGAAGTCTATAACATCGGCGGACACAATGAGATGCGCAACATTGATATCGTGAAGATTATTTGCAGGGCACTGGGCAAGCCCGAGAGCCTGATCACCTATGTAACAGACCGGAAGGGCCATGATATGCGCTACGCCATCGACCCCACCAAGATCCACACGGAGCTTGGCTGGCTGCCGGAAACCAAATTCGCTGACGGTATTCAGAAGACCATCCGGTGGTATCTGGACAACAAAGCCTGGTGGGAGGAGATCATCTCCGGAGAATACCAAAAACACTATGAAAAGATGTACAGCAACCGCTGACAGAAATTAAGAGGGCAGCAGGATACCCGCTGCCCTTTTATGTCGGTTTTTATCTCACTCGACAATTTGCACAAAAATCATTTCTATATAAAATACATTTTTAGCATTAATAACCTTATCGTTTGGGATATTCTGTTGACTTTTTCTCCCAAATGCATTATAATGCTCATAAAGCTATAAATAGCAGTATTTTCTTTTCAATAAAGACACTGCGAACACTAAACACAAAGGTGACCTTATATGAGAATTTTTGTCACAGGCGTAGGTGGCCAGTTGGGTCATGATGTAATGAATGAATTGGCCCATCGCGGTCATGAAGGGATCGGCAGTGATATTGCCCCTGCATACAGCGGCGTGCAAGACGGTTCCGCCGTATGTACTATGCCCTATGTTTCTTTGGATATTACAGACGCAAACGCTGTTACACAGGTTATTTCTCAAATTAAACCCGACGTGGTGATTCACTGTGCGGCATGGACCGCCGTTGACCTGGCCGAAGATGTGGACAAGGTTGAAAAAGTCCGTGCCATTAATGCAGGCGGCACCCTGCATATTGCTGAAGCCTGCAAACAGCTGGACTGCAAAATGATCTATATCTCCACAGACTATGTATTCAATGGTCAGGGGCAGACTCCCTGGACACCGGACTGCAAGGATTACGCCCCCCTGAATGTCTATGGACAAACAAAGCTCGAAGGCGAGTTGGCTGTTTCCCAGACTCTTCAAAAATATTTCATCGTGCGAATTGCCTGGGTTTTCGGTTTAAACGGCAAGAATTTTATTAAAACCATGTTAAACGTGGGCAAAAACCATGACACTGTTCGGGTTGTGTGTGATCAGATCGGTACACCCACCTATACACTGGACCTGGCCCGTCTGCTAATCGATATGGCAGAAACAGAAAAGTATGGCTATTACCACGCCACCAATGAGGGCGGGTACATCTCCTGGTATGATTTTACCTGCGAGATTTTCCGCCAAGCTGGCTATTCCACCAAGGTGCTGCCTGTTACCACAGAGGAATATGGCCTGTCCAAGGCTGCACGCCCCTTCAACAGCCGGCTGGATAAACGGAAGCTGATAGAAAACGGTTTCACTCCTCTACCTACCTGGCAGGATGCCCTGCACCGCTATTTAAAAGAGATCGAGGTGTAACTATGGGTCAAATCAAGGTAACCAAATGTCCTATTGAAGGCTTATATGTGATCGAGCCCACTGTCCACGGCGACAGCCGGGGATACTTCATGGAAACCTACAGCCAGCGGGATATGGCTGAAGCGGGTCTGAATATGGTTTTTGTGCAGGATAACCAGAGCATGTCCGTCAAGGGCGTTCTCCGGGGCCTGCATTTCCAGAAGCAATATCCCCAGGGCAAGCTGGTGCGGGTCATCAAAGGCCGGGTATTTGATGTGGCCGTCGATCTGCGTGTCGGCTCTGCTACCTATGGCAAATGGCATGGTGTGGAACTGACCGAGGATAATAAAAAACAGTTCTATATTTCCGAGGGCTTCGCCCACGGTTTTCTGGTCCTGTCCGATACTGCGGAATTCTGTTATAAATGCACCGATTTTTATCACCCCGGTGACGAAGGTGGCCTGGCCTGGAATGACCCAGCCATCGGCATCCAATGGCCGGAGCTGACTGGTGAATATTCCGGCAGTGCTTCTGCTGAAGGTTATACTCTTTCCGATGGCACACCTCTGAATCTTTCTGATAAAGATCAAAAATGGCTTGGAATTGGAGATATTTTCCAGTTTTAAGCGTACAGGGAGACAGCATTATGCAACATATTTTTATTATAGGTTCCAAAGGAATCCCCGGTGCTTACGGTGGATACGAAACCTTCGTTGACAAGCTGACTGAATACCATCAGGATTATGATACACTCAAATATCATGTAGCCTGCAAAAGCACAAAAACAGGTGAATTTTCTTATCATAACGCCCGCTGTTTTCAAATCAAAGTACCAAACATTGGGCCGGCGCAAGCAATTTATTATGATGTAGCCGCACTGAAACACTGCTGCGACTATATCCAAGCCAATCATATTGCGCATCCTATTGTGTACATTTTGGCCTGCCGCATTGGTCCCTTTATGCGCCGCTTTACTAAGAAGGTCCACGCAATGGGTGGTGTTGTCTATGTCAATCCAGACGGACATGAATGGCTTCGGGCTAAGTGGCCTGCACCTGTCCGCAAATACTGGAAACTTTCTGAGCAGCTGATGACAAAGCATGCCGACCTAATGGTTTGCGACAGCAAGAACATCGAAACATATATCCGGCAGACTTATCGTGCTTACGCCCCTGCAACCACCTATATTTCTTACGGTGCCGAGACCCGAAAAAGCAATCTTTCCAATGATGATCAAAAGCTTGCAGACTGGTATGCAGAAAAGGATCTGTCTGCTAAGGGCTATTATCTGGTAGTTGGCCGTTTTGTTCCAGAGAATAACTACGAGACCATGATCCGGGAGTACATGAAGAGTAACACCGATAAGATTTTTGCTATTATTACCAATGTGAATGATAAATTCTTGGACGAGCTGGAAAAAAAACTCCACTACAAGGCGGATTCGCGTATTCGTTTTGTAGGCACAGTCTATGACCAAGAGCTTCTGATGAAGATTCGGGAAAACGCCTACGGTTATTTCCACGGCCACGAAGTTGGAGGCACCAATCCCAGCCTGCTGGAAGCGCTGAGCAGTACCGATCTGAATCTATTACTGGATGTGGGCTTTAACCGGGAGGTTGCAGAGGATGCCGCCCTATATTGGAGCAAAGCCCCCGGTGAACTGGCAAAGCTGATTGACAGTGCTGACACCCTCTCCCCCAACGAAATCGCATTTATTGGTAATAAAGCAAAAAAGCGCATTGCTGATGCCTACAGCTGGAATTTTATTGCTAATGAATACGAGAAACTATTCCTGAGCAAACAACATCCTCAAAAGGGTTGAACTACCAAAGGACCAAGGTATTATGAAAGAACAACTAACCATGCAGCAAACGCAGCAGATCTCCCTGGAAATTCTGCATACCGTGGCAGATATCTGTGAGGCCCAGAACCTGCGCTACGCACTGATCTACGGTACACTGATTGGTGCTGTCCGGCATCACGATTACATCCCCTGGGACGATGATGTGGATATTATGATGCCCCGCCCCGATTATGACAAGCTGCTTAACTATCTACAAGCCCATATTGAAGAATACCCGAACTTGAAGGTCTTTAATCGCCAGACCTGTAAGGACTATCCTTATATGATCACGCGTATCAGTGACGACCGCTACGTGATTGAGATGGAAAATGAAAAACCCTACGGAATGGGTGTCTTCATTGATATTTATCCATACGACGGCCTGGGTATTACCAAAGAAGAGGCTGTCCGTTACGGATTGAAGGGTGACCGTCTCTCCTCTTTGTGTTATCAGGCAACTCGGGATCACTTCGCCATAGAAAACACCGCATCTCCATTGCGAAAACTGTTAAAGTTCCCGGTATATCTGGTCGCCAAACTGTTTGGCAAGGATTTTTTTCAAAATAAACTGGAAAAATTGGCCCGGGTCAAGGATTACGAAACCAGCGAATATGTGGGATGCGTAATCTGGCTGTCCTGGGGCGAGAAGGATATTTTCCCCAAAAAATGGTTTGATGAAACTATTTTTATGCCATTTGGCAAGTATTCCTTCCGTGTCCCAAAAGAGTATGATGCCATATTGCGCCATGAATACGGTGATTATATGCAGCTTCCTCCGGAAAAAGACCGGATTGGACACCATTTCTACAAGGTCTACAAAAAATGACCCCTTTCCCCCTGCAAAAAGCACCTCCTTTTCCCCAGTATTGACATATTCTACAGTTTGTGGTATCATACATTTGTAACCTTTCCGATCACCTTTCAGCGGCGACTGAAGGGTGATCTTATTCCCTTCTTGTTCACGAATCGGAGATTTAGTATGCGCATGAACATTCAAGAATTGGATATTTTGAACGCCTTGATGCAGGAAGGCTATAACAACCAACGGATACTTAGTTCCCAATGTGGACATTCTCTCGGTATGGTAAACAGTGCGTTAAAGCATTTGGCAAAGTCTGGATATGTGGATGCACTGAATCAGCCCACCATGAAAGCCAAAGCATTGGGGAAGGCCACCGCACCAGAAAGTGCCGTGATCCTGGCTGCCGGTTTCGGTATGCGGATGGTTCCTATCAATACACTGACACCCAAAGCACTGCTCCAGGTGCATGGTGAGCCACTGATTGAGCGGATCATCTGCCAACTGCATGACGTTGGGATCCGAAAGATTTGGGTAGTAGTAGGCTTTATGAAGGAGCACTTTGAATACCTAATCGACGAATACGGTGTCCAGTTGGTGTTTAATCCGGATTATGGCAAAAAAAACAATCTGCATTCCTTGAAGCTCGTGCTGGATCAGCTATCCAATACCTATATCATCCCCTGTGATCTTTGGTTCTGGGAGAACCCCTTCCGGCCGCAGGAGTTCTACTCCTGGTACATGGTCACCGACTGCATAACAGCCGCAAGCACTGTTCGTGTAAATCGGAAGCGGGAGCTTTCCTCTGCCGCACCCTCCGAGCCGGGCAACCGAATGGTAGGTGTCGCCTATTTGACCGCACAGGACAGTGCGGCCTTTCAAAAACGCGCAAAAGCACTGTGCGCCGACAGTCACTATGACAGTGTATTCTGGGAAGAAGCTCTATTTGGAAGCAGCACTTTATCTATAGGCGCCAGAATGATCCCGGATAGCAGCGCTGTGGAGATCAACACTTATGAGCAGCTTCGGTCGCTGGATAAAGACTCCAACCACCTGCAAACCGATGCGATTCATGTGATCATGGACGCTCTGCAGACTGACAGTTCCCAGATCACCAATATTACCGTGCTGAAAAAGGGCATGACCAACCGCTCCTTTCTGTTTTGGTGCAATGGTAAGCAATATATTATGCGGATTCCCGGAGAGGGAACGGATCAGCTCATTAACCGTACGCAAGAAGCAGCTGTTTACCAAACCATCAACGGAAAGTCCATTTGCGATGATATTAAATATATCGACCCTAAGAACGGCTACAAAATTACAGAATTTCTGCAAGGCGCCCGGGTCTGCGACCCCTTTTCACCCGATGATGTGGCTGCCTGCATGAAAAGGCTGCGGCAATTCCACGAAATGAAGCTGCAGGTGGGCCACACCTTTGATATTTTCGGGCAGATTGATTTCTACGAAAGTCTGTGGAATGGCAATCCCTCCTGTTTCCGGGATTACCGCACCACCAAAACCAAAGTATTTGCTTTGAGATCCTATATTGACAGCATGGAAAAAGATTGGTGTCTGACCCATATCGATGCTGTACCGGATAATTTTCTGTTTACAACAAAACAAGACGGCACATCAGATTTACGGCTGATTGACTGGGAATATGCAGGTATGCAGGATCCTCATGTGGATATTGCCATGTTCTGTATCTACGCCATGTACGATGAGGCGCATATCGAACAGTTAATAGACACCTATTTCCCCGAAGGCTGTGACACTGCCATGCGAACAAAGATCTAC
>JAZNIG010000011.1:0-9413 GCA_045577355.1 Faecousia sp.
TACCGAACGCATCCTGATACTTGTATTCATATTTTCCATCTTTTCGCTGGCTCTCTCCAGTCCATAACTTGCGACCTTTATTGTCTCGTCTGACTTCCGACATTGAGTTCTCCTTTCTTATACTCAACTGTCGTAGAAGCGAGCCAAACTATGATATTGAAATTGTATCATAAGTTTGGCTCGTAATCTACACAGAATATTTGAACTTTTTAGATGGCAGATAACTTTTCATCGACGAAGCGTTCAAAAACCCTTCGTTTGATCTGAGGGCGGGAACCATTCCACAGGATGAACTCTGCATCCGGGTTTTCATCAATCAGCTTTCTCAGCTTCTTATCACCAATGTGAAAATACTTGGCTGCTTCCTGCACACTCAGGGTGTACTTTCTCCATACGGGAATTTCGTACTTATCGACAAACTGCTCCTGCTCTTTTACCATAGGCATTTATCCTCCATAATTCTCAAAAATCAATGTTCCATGTCATGCCCACGGCGGCGGGCAGACTGCTTGTGTTCCTGTGTTTCCTTTCCTCTGCTGATGACAACATCAAGAAAAGCCCGAACCCTTTCGGATGCGATTTCCAGTGCATCCAGAAAAGGTTGGGCTTTCTTTTTCAGCTCCTGATATTGTTCATGCAGCGCATCGTACCGCTGTTTCCAGATTGAAACCGACTTTTCTGCGGAAGCCAGTTTTTCTTTCAAACGCTTGTTGTCTGCATTGGCGATAATGCCGTTGACCGCATAGCGTTTGAGTGTGTCGCATTCATTCGGTGTCAGCGTGATATTGTTTCCGAATGTGGCTTTCTTGCCCATCGCTTCAATATCCTGCACCGTCAGCGCATGGGTCTTTGCTGTCTTGGTTTCCTTTTGCAGAGCTTCCAGTTTCTTTTTCTGCTTCTCCGTGGCAGCTTTGGCATCCTCCAAACTCTGCTCGGCCTGTGCCACCTGTCCGGTCACAGCTTCCAGCCGCTGCTGTTCAGCCTGTACCTTGAACTGTGTCACCGTCAGATGTTCTTCGGTACTGCCACGCTCTCCACGCTCCACATCGGCATAACCGGCGTTTCGCATGAAATTGAAAAAGTCATCCTGCAGCACACTGTAGGACGACTTCAAAATCTTTTTCCCTTTTGCGTTGAGCATGGGGTTTCCGTCCTCACCAAGCACCGGCTTGGATTCCCATTTCTTACTGCGGCTGACCTGTGTGATGACCTCCTTGACGGTTCCCCGGAGGGATTCATCTTTGCACCGCTTCGACCAGAGGATTTGCTTTTCCACCACCGGGATATAAACCACATGGAGGTGGTAATGGTACACATCCTCGCCCAACGCTTCGGACATTGCCCGGTTGCGCTCGTCGGCGTGCATCACAGCAGAGAGAATAAACTGCTCACCGCCTACGATCTCCACGGCGGCTTTGTAAGCATCCGCATAAAACTGTTTTGCAAATTCATAGCCGCCGTGGTTGTAGAAGTAAGCGGAGTTCACATCAAATACCAACTCTCCGTATTTGACGGCATCCGGTTTCAGACCTCTGGTGGAGATCACGCCATCCTGTTCCATCTGCTCAAACATTTTTACATAATCATCCGTGGGAGCCTTGTAGTGGATGTTCAGTGGGGTGCGTTCCGGTACGATGTCTTGGTTACTGTAGCTGTCTTTTTCACGCTCATTGTGTTCCTGTACCTTTGCCACGTCAGACGGTGTTTCCAAATCCTGATTCCGGGCTACGGTACGATCTATTCCATCGTTTCTTGCCATTGGCGTTTCCTTTCTTTGAGATTTACAGACAACGGGAGGGCTGGGGAACGGCACTTTTTCAAAGTGTAATAACCCACTATTACACTTTCATCCATACTGGCTGCAAAGTGCCGTGGGTTCTCCGAAGGCTCTCCCGAGGGGGAGTGCGGTCGCTGCGGCGACCTCTGCTGACCAAGGCGAAAATGTCTGCAACTTTTCTTATGGTCAGCCCGTCTGCATGAAGCTGTTCTGCGTCAACATCCTCTTGCAGCCGGTGTCCACAGACCCTTTTTGCAAAAGTCCGTGGACATCGAAACAGCCCAAACGAGAGGGAATGCGCTGTTTCGATAACGAGCGTTTCACGCTCTTTTGCTGTGTACATACGTACCAGCAATGGGTTTTACTCAACGCTTCGCCATTCCTCCGGAATGTCACCCGGTACGTACGTACACGGCGAATCTCCGTAAAACCCATTTATATGAGGTCGTGCAATGGCTTCCACTCCCATGAATCCCCACACCCGCCGACCGGCAGAGTTGGTGATATTGTTGCAATGCTCCAGATTGTATTTCCGGGCATTGGCAACCATGGCGTCGCTAAAGCTGCGGGCTTTCAGCGGTGTCAGAGAATTTTCTCTGCACCACATTTCGTAGATTTCATAAAAGTCCTTAGAGCTGATGGACGCATCCGCTTTCAATCGGATGTATCCCTCCGACTCCATGAAATCAAAAATGTTGTTATTGTCACGCTTGACCGCTTCCCGGTTTTCACGGATGCGGTCGCTCTCCGTAAACTTAAAGTTGTTGGCAACGAGCCGCTGCAATCCTTCAAATGCCCACAGGAAGATGCCCTCGGCTTCAGCCTTCATCTTCTCTGCGAGGTCGGGATCGTCGGCTCTGCCCACAGGCTTTTCCTTGGTGGTCAGTACAAGCTGTCTGCGGTAAAAGCCATCGCTGCGGTCATACAGGGCTTGCAGATCACCATTGCTGAACGCCATCAACCGGGCGAACATCCAGCCCTGGTAACTCTGTTTTCCCTTGCGTTCCAAATCCATCTTGCCCTGTGCGGTCACAATGGATTTCACATAGTTGGTCTGGCGCAGAGCTTCCATCCGCATATCATCATCCACGCACAGCAGGATGTGTTCCAGATCAGCACGGGCAAATCGGTTTTCAGAAATCTTACCGATGCTGCCGTCTTTCATATTCGTGCCGAAGATGGTGGACAGCACCGCACCGATTTGGGATTTTCCCTCGCCGCCGTTACCCTTAATCACCATCATGCGCTGTCCCTTGTTGGAGGGGATCAGACAATAACCGATAAACTCCTGCAAGGTGGGGATGTCCTCTGCATGGAGCAGACCATCCAGAAAGCTCAGCCAGATCACCGGCGCAGGGGCAGCGAGATTGTAGGCAACCGGCAGATGGCTTCTCACGATTGCCGGTCTGCCCTCAGTGAAAGTGCCGTCCAACAGCAGCGTACCGTTGGCAACATGGATGCGATCCTGTTCCGGCGGGAAGTCGGGCACATGGGCTTCCAGTTTCAGCACTTCCAGAATGTTGGTGATCTTCCGGGGGATGTTGTTCACGGCACAGAATTTCAGTTTGTCGTAAATTTCACCACGGAGAGGGAGATCGTCTGTCACCCGACCGTCGGGCGTGAAAAAAGCTCCGTTTGCGAAGATGATTCTGCGCTCCTGCAGAAATTCTTCACAAAACAGAGCTTCGTTGATGTTCTGTCCATCAAACCACATGGGCAAGTTCATATCAGGCGTTTTCCGGTTCTTCGCCACGGTGCGCCACCTCCTTTTTCTTTCGTGCGGTGTACTCTTTCAGAAAAGCGATCTTGCCGTTTTTCATCAGCTCGTCCACCAGTGCGACCCGTTCTTCCAGATCGCCCACGGTCAGCACATCTGCCATATATTCGATATGGCAGTGCATCTGGCAGGCTTCCACAAAACGGTCATCGTAAGGCTCGTCTGGTGTCTTGGGTGCGTACCGTACCTTCCAATCTTCCAGCAGATGCAGATAATCCATCAGCACACGGAAGCAGAGCATTTCATCCTCCTGGAACTGTCGGATATGAGGGTGTTTGGGCTTGCGGGATGCCGATACAGCTTGTCCCGGCTCTGCGCTAATACCGAAGTCAGCTGCCAGCCTTTTTGCCGCTTCGTAGCAGCTTAGATCTAACAGCTTTGCTACAAGGTCGATTACATCCCCCTTGGCTCCGCAGCCGAAGCAGAAGAAATAGTCCTCATTCAGCTTCAAACTCGGATGCCGGTCGTGGTGGAACGGACAGCAGGCCATACCGTTGCGGCTGACTTTCAGCCCGTAGTGTTCGGCGGCTTGCTTCACGGGAACAGCCGCCTTGATGGTTTCATACATGGTCATTTGCGTACCTCCTTTGAGTTTTTGACGATTTTCTTTTCGTCTCACCCGAATATACGCAAAAAATCGCTTTCGATTGAAAAATCAGGCACTCGTGCAAGAAAACAAAAAAGCCGCCCCTGAAAATTGCAAAAATGCAATTTCAGGGACGGCAATGTTCACAGGATATACATTGATATTGTTCCGCAAATAGAATATAATGTGCTTACTATGATTATGGGAGGTACTGCGGATATGAGATACCTATCCACATTTGAAGTAGCGGAAAAATGGGGCATATCTCCCCGCCGGGTTGGTATCCTCTGCAATGAAAACCGCATACCGGGCGCACAGCGGGCAGGAAGCCGCTGGATTATACCCGAAGATGCACCCAAGCCCGCAGATGCCCGCATTAAAAGCGGAAAATATATCAAACACCATACCAACGGAGAGGAGGGCAGCTAATGTCCAACACCTATTTACCGGCTGACGTTCGTACCCGAATTGTCGATCTTATGAAAGCGAACAAAGTAACACAGAAGAAACTGGCACTTACCATTGGTGTGCATGAAAGCACCCTCGGACGCTTTCTCAACGGCACAACAGAAAAGCTGAGCGAGGAAAGCGTAATCCGTATTGCCAGAACATTCAATGTGTCTACAGATTTTATCTTGGGAACGACAGAGATCCCCGACAAAAAGAATTACGATATTTCTGAATTGGGTTTATCCGTAGAAGCTGCCAAAAACCTCTATACCGGAAAGGTTAAGGCTGATATTGTAAGCCGCTTGTTGGAGAACCCCCGCTTTGCAACCGTAACATATATGATTGCAGGATACCTCGATGATACAACGGCGGGCGGCTATGCGGCCCACAATCAGATGATTGCTTCCGTTACTTCCATGCTTCTGGGACAAAATAAAACCTCTGCTGCGGTAATGGCAGCAAGAGAAGCCAATTCGTATAAAGTCCCGGTTTATCAGGCAGACCTTACAAACATCCAGAATACCTTTATGACTGCGGTAAGAGAGGTAAAAAAAGAAGTGGGAAGTGAGCTGGAAGCGCAAAAAGCTCTCAGCAAGGAACTAACTACGCAAATGTTTGCTACAGTAACCAAAGGACAGGATACGCCCAATCCCTCCATCATGCCGGAAGAACTTGCAGATGCTATCACCGGAACGATTGCCAATGCTGATTGTGTCGATCAGGAAGCACTGGATAGTTTCAATAAGGCTCTGGTTGGTCTGATGCAGAGCATGGTAGCACCAAATGATAAGCCTGAGTAATGAGCAGCTCTGTATTGCCGCCCTGGACGGCGATACAGAAGCGAGAAATGCTCTTGTAGAGAACAATCTTCGCTTCATAAAAAGAACTGCCTATGAAATGTGGAGCGCACAGCAGGAACTGAACGCCGCTCTTGGCATTGAGATCAACGATCTGGTGCAGGAAGGGTCATTGGGCTTGTTGGACTGTATCGCCGGTTATAAACCGGACACCGGCAACAAGTTTCTGACCTATGCAGCACCGGCAATCCGCAACGCTATGGTGGACTACATCCGCAGATGGAACCCCACTTTTGAAGCGAAGAATCTGGGAAGCATCATCCGTTTGGATGAAGTTGTAAAAGGCGAAAACAAAGGCAAGCATGAATTTATCGCTGACTCCAGAGCAAAGAACCCGGAGCAGATATATATTGCTAAAGAAACCCACGAAGAAATCCACACCGCTCTGCAGCGGATTGACCGACGGGAACGGACATACCTCTGGTATCGCTTCGGTTTCGAGGATGATATGGAGCATCCGCTGAATGAAACCGCCAAGCACTTCCATCTGTCTGAGAGCAGAGCGAGATCCACGGAAGCTCTCGCTTTGGATAATGTGTGGTTGGAACTGCCGTGGTGGTACTGATAAAAGCAAAAAACCGCTGCAACTTCCGTCCTTTGTAGGGGTGAAAATAGCAGCGGTTTTACATTTGAGAGGATAGGTATGGCAAATATAATAACCAGTATCAGAATCATATGTAGCATAGTTTTGCTGTTTACACGGGCGTTTTCGTCTGCATTCTATATCCTATATATCATGGCAGGCATAACTGATGTACTTGATGGCGTTGTAGCACGCAAATTCAAATTGGAGAGTAAATTTGGCGAGAAACTTGATACTGTTGCCGATGTCTGCTTTGTTGGAGCAACTTTATATAAACTGCTTCCTGCCGTGAAAATTCCAATCTGGTTATGGTTATGGATTGGTGCTATTGTATTACTTAAACTCACAAATATCATATCTGGTTTTTGGCGGCAAAACACATTTGTCGCAAAGCATACCTCTGCGAATAGAATCACAGGAATATTGTTCTTCCTGTTTCCGTTTTCGCTTCCACTTTTGCCGGTGGAGTGCGGTGCAAGCGTAGTATGTGCTATGGGTACAGTAGCAGCTATACATGAGGGAATTCAGATAAACAGAGAAAAATGATGCATGAGGGAAACACAATGGAATTATCAGAGAAAATACAAAAATTACGAAAAGAACATAATTTGACACAGGAGCAGCTTGCAGAGCAGCTCTTTGTATCCCGTACTGCAGTTTCAAAATGGGAGACAGGTCGGGGAACACCCAGCATGGAGTCTTTGAAGCAGATTGCTAATTTATTTCATATTACGCTCGATCAGCTTTTATCCACGGAGGAAGTAGTTGTAATTGCTGAAAAAGAAAACAAGGACAATATGAAACGTTTTGCGTCTTACATTGATGGAATCATCAATCTGGCGGCATTCCTCGGTTTGCTTTTGCCGCTGTACAAGGTTGAGGAAAATGGGCTTTTCCACTCCGTGCCATTGTATCAGCTTGGTGGATGGCAAGGTATTGTGTTTTGGATTGCTCCGGTCATCATGGTGATTTGCGGAATTGCTCGGATGGTGCTTGCCGGAAGCGAAAACACCAAAATGAACACCGCTGCCAACATGGTCGGAACCGCTGCACATATCAGCGCAATCATTCTTCTGATTTTGTGCGGGCATCCTTACCCGGCAGTGCTGTTTTTCTTCCTGTTTGCCATGAAGGGCATTCTTTTGTTGAAAAAACCTCAATGACACGCAAAGTATCGCCCATGTGACAGCACGATTCTACACTATTTCTGCCCCTTTCGATAGAATAATTACAGGCTTGCAGCCGCAAATCTATCAAAGGAGCAGATTCGCAAATGAAAAGAAAAGCAATCTCACAATTTATTCTCGGAGGCATACTGTTTATTCTGTTTGTCCTCTTTACATGGTCACTGACGTTTATTGATGTACAGCCGATTGGCCCTAACGGTTCTTCCGTTGCATACGCAAGCATCAACAAGGCTGTCCATAATCTGTTTGGAGTCAACATGACCCTTTACAATATCACCGATTGGGCGGGTGTCGTGGCGATTTTCATAGCCCTGGGCTTTGCAATTCTGGGTCTAATGCAGTGGGTCAAAAGAAAACACGTCTGGAGGGTTGACAGCAGTATCCTGGTTCTCGGTGTGTTTTACATCCTCGTATTCGGCGCTTATGTGTTTTTTGAGTGCCATGTAATCAATCGGCGACCGGTTTTGATAAACGGCATTTTGGAAGCATCGTATCCGTCCTCTACAACGATGCTTGCCATGTGCGTATTGCCCACTGCTATGATGCAGTTCCACCGCTTAATCAAGAATACGAGCATTAGAAATACCGTTAATACTTTGTGCGGTCTGTTTACCGCTTTTATGGTAATCGGACGGCTTGTTTGCGGTGTCCATTGGTTTATCGATATATTGGGAGGTCTGCTGTTCAGTATCGCTATGATTCTGCTTTACTGCTCTGCAAATAATTACATTTTGGCAAGGCTTAATGAAGTGCTAAAGCAGAAACAACAGAATCCATAAAACAAAAAAACCGCTGCAATGATCATCCACAGTTGTGATGATCATTGCAGTGGCTTCTTTAATAACCATATCTTCCAGAATATGCGTATTTCATTCTGTTACGACGGACAAATACCATGTAAAGCAGTATTCCTCCAAAAATCAAAATCAATGGGAAAATCTGGGATGCTCTTAAGTTTCTAACAGCTTCTGCCAGGCAGCTTATCGCTTTGTGCAGAGATTATGAAGCTGATTACCCATTACCTTGTTACAACGGACTATATGAATAAAAGATTAGAGCCGCAGTCCCAATTACAGGACTGCGGCTCCTTGATTTTGCTTTGAAACGTTTTTTAGTCGTGGCAGTGATGATCTCCGCAGTTGTGGCTGCCACATCCATGATTGCCGCATACGTGATCCTCACCATGATGGTGATTGTGATGATTGCACTGTACATTGGGATTGTAATCTAACTTCCCATCAAGAAAAGCCTTAACAACAACATCCGCATTGCCGGATACGCCACCGTACAGCTTAATACCGGCAGCTGCCAGCGGCATCTGCGCACCGCCGCCGATGCCGCCGCAGATCAACACATCTGCATTCAGCGCAGAAAGGACACCGGCCAGTGCACCATGACCGCTGCCGTTGGTGTCAATAACTTGAGAAGCAACAATTGCGCCGTTTTCCACATCATAGACCTTGAATTGTTCTGTGTGACCGAAGTGCTGGAATATTTCTTCGTTCGCATAAGTAACTGCAATTCTCATTTTGTGTATTCTCCTATCATGCAAGAATATCCTTTGTCAGAATTTCTTCTTTTCTCTTAAGCAGATCATCCGTGGACAGATCCGCTTCCAGTTTTTCAGTTCCAAGGCGATCAATGGCAGCACCAAGGCGTTCCTTGGCATGGGCATTTTCCTTGAACCACAGCATCACTTTTTCGATCATATAGGGAATTTCGGCTTCCGAATAAGTACCGGACAGGAGGGTTCCCATTCTCTGCTTCTTGCCCCAGGTTCCGCCTACATAGATACGGCAGACAGATTCCGCTTCCTTGGGAACAGCGCCAAAGGGACACTTGCCGACACAAACACCGCAACTCGTACATTTGCTTCCATCGATCACTGCCTTTCCATCTACTACAGACACGGCCCTGGAAGGGCAATTTTCAGCCACAGCACACTTCCTGCAGCCACGACAAATATCTGAATCAAAGGAGAATTTCTTGCAGCCTTCGATACCTACATCATTTAAACTGGGCTTCATACAGCTGTTAGGGCATCCGCCAACGCCTATTTTGAACTTATGAGGAAGCTTTACATCCTTCATGCCGATATAGAACCGATCATAGATTACTTTGGCAAGTGCCTGTGTATCAATATTTCCATATACACAGGTCGTACCCTTGCAGGCGGTGATGGGACGAACTTTTGCA
>JAZNIG010000012.1:0-52703 GCA_045577355.1 Faecousia sp.
GCGGAATAGACACAACTGGAAAATTCCTCTTGATTATTACGAACAAATGTACTATAATATAGAAAGGCAAGGAGGTGTTCCTGTTGGAGCAGAATATATGTCCCTTGGATGTGATTTGTGTATACAGCGCCAATGGGGATATTCGTCCCCTTCGATTTCGGATGGAGGATGAAGACCATCAGCTTCTCCGGGTGGATATTGACGAGGTCATAAGCTGCCGTGAAGTCCAATATGTGGGCATTGAAGCCCAGATTTTTTTGTGCAGGGCAACAGTTCAGGGTAAAGAGACACTGTTTGAGCTAAAATACACGATTCGTAGCCATAACTGGTGCTTACTGAGAAAGGTATATTGATATGGCAGAACGTGTTATATTCCATGTGGATGCCAACAGCGCTTTTTTGTCTTGGTCCGCAGCATATCGAGTGAAGGTGTTAGGGGAAGCTACCGACCTGCGGGATGTTCCCTCAGTAGTAGCGGATGACAAGGAATCCCGGCACAGCATCATTCTGGCAAAAAGCGGCCCGGCTAAGAAGTTTGGTATCCAGACTGGAGAACCTCTTTTTCTAGCTTTGGAAAAATGCCCGGAGTTAGCTGTGATTCAGCCGGACTATAATCTGTATGTAGAAGTGTCACGCCATTTTGTGGCGATGCTGCGGCAGTTCAGTCCGGCGGTAGAGCAGTATTCTATTGATGAAGCCTGGGTAGATATGACCGGCACCCGGCGACTTCATGGTGATCCTCGGTTGGCCGCAGAGAAAATGCGCAGCCGTATATGGGAGGAACTGGGGTTTACGGTAAATGTGGGCATTTCTAGCAATAAGCTGTTGGCGAAAATGGCCGGAGACTTTGAAAAGCCCAATAAAGTACACACCCTGTTTCCGGAAGAGATAGAGAAGAAACTCTGGCCGTTACCTGTAGGGGATCTGTTTTTAGTGGGCGCAGTTACAGAGAGAAAGTTGAAAAAAATGGGGATCTATACCATCGGTGAATTGGCAAATGCGGATGAAAAGATATTAAAGAATCGTTTGGGAAAGCACGGCGAGACGATTTGGCACTTTGCCAATGGACGCAATGCGGATGCGGTTAGCTCGGAGCCTGCGGAAAATAAGGGCTATAGCAATTCAGTTACTACCCCAAAGGATGTGACCAGCCGGGAAGAGGGGTGTCAGGTGCTTTTGAGTCTATGCGAGACAGTGGCTATGCGTATGCGCAAGGATGGTAAAAACGGAAGTTGTGTAACAATCCATCTGCGCACCAACGAATTTCACCATTATTCCCATCAGAGTTTATTGTATGGGGCAACCAATATTACTGCTGAATTATTCCGGGCGGCTTGCCGGGTATTTGAAGAAGCATGGGATGGAGAAACACCCTTACGTCAATTAGGGGTTCAGGTCACGCGCCTTGCGGAAGATCCGTACCAGCAGTTTGATTTCTTTTCCGGAATATCTCCAGTGCGGTATGAGCGGAAGCTGCGGCTGGATGAAACGGTGGATGCTCTGCGGGACAAATTTGGGGAGGATATTATCCGCCGGGCTAAGTTTACAAAAAAACCGGAAGCCCATATGGCGGGAGGGCTGAGCAAAGCCCGCCGTACCGGTGTCACAAAACCGGTTCCTCAGGAATTTTAAAGTGGAATTTTTGCTTTGTATACGGTATAATCAATATATAATTCAATTAGGAGGCACGCTTATGTCAATTGTAACGTTTTATAGAGGACACCCTAACCCGCCAAAGACAACGCAGCGCACACACTTGGGCGCAAACGCGATCATTACCTGCAATGGGAAGTTGTTATTGGAAAAGCGCAGGGACTGTGATTTGTGGGGTTTGGTAGGTGGCGGTGTGAAGAAATACGAAACGCCATTGCAAGCTGTTGTTCGGGAGATCCGGGAAGAATTAGGGCTGCGGATACCGGAAGATAAATTCAAGAAGCTGGCAATTTACGGAGAGCCCGGCCGTATTGCAGCCTATCAGGATGGTAGTATCTGGCGCATGGTGATCGTGGCGTATGGGTTGGAACTGGAAAAAGAACCGAATATGGTGATCAGTGCGGAATCCAAGGACCTTCGATTCTTTTCTAAAGAAGAACTGAAGGGTATCCAGATTGTTGTGACGCACAGTGATATTGTGGAGGAATGGTTTTCCGGGCAGTAGGGTGTATACGATGGAAATTTATACAAAAAATTAATTCATACTTGCATATTCAAAAATTCTGTGATATTATTCATTATGACGGTGCAGTATCCTAGTCGAGATGATCGGCTCCCAGGTAGGGCCTAAAAATCCTATGAAGGGCACATCGATGAAGTCCCTGGTGTCTGCTTTTTACGCCCAGTTTAGGGTGGGTGCTGGGGGTTAAGGATCCCGGGCGCGCTCCAATGGCATGGAGCATACGACCCGGCTTCCGTGGAGACCTGGTATTGTGCGACGGCGGTAAGTTTCCCGAATGGGGCCCGTCCGCGTACGAACCTGGTATGAACCTGCAAGGCGGTGCGCAGAATCGCGTGCTGTGTGCAGTGTAGCCTGCCTTGAGTGAACATGCGGGGAAAGAGGAACATACAGCGGCCGGTTGTGGCCAGACCGCAGCTGTTATTGCTTCTGGAAACCATGCTTGCAAAAGAGGCTAAGAGCCGAAACATGTTGTTGTGGAAAACACCTAGGCTGTCGTAATTGGGCAGACAGGGGATTACAGTACGGACTAAGTGGCAATCGGGTACTTATACTGGTGACACATAGGCAGATAGATTAAACGGAAACGGCCTGCGCGGCAACGGCAGGTTCTGTCTGGGGAAAACCAACCCGACCTAAGCCGTAAGATTTATCCTGTCTGCTGCCGTCGTTTAATATATATAAGAAGGGGATATTCCTTTGTCTAAGGCTGACTCAGCGTCCTCAAAAAAGGGACGCGGAAAAATAATTCGCTGGGTTGTTACCATCTTCTTGGTAACTATTTTTGTATCAGGCTTTATTTCTTTTCTGTCAGACGCAATTATGTCTGTTAGTACCATGGCAGTAGCTTTTTTGATTCTGCTTGGGATTGTGTTGATTGGTATTTTGTTCGATGTGATTGGTGTCGCTGTTACTTCTGCTGAGGAAAAGCCTTTCCATTCTATGGCTGCCCGAAAAGTGCCGGGTGCGCAGGAATCTATCCGCCTTCTGCGGAACGCAGAGCGGGTCAGTTCCATTTGCAATGATGTGGTGGGTGATATTTGCGGCGTCGTTTCCGGATCTGCCTCAGCTACTATTGCCGCCCAGATTTTAAATCGTTTTGAATTTTCGTGGCCCCAGGCTGTGGGCCTTATCATGTCCGCACTGGTTGCCGGACTTACAGTCGGCGGCAAGGCAATGGGTAAAACCTTTGCTATCGGATCTTGCACTGTGATTGTTCAGAGTGTAGGTAAATTGATTTGGTGGCTGCGGCGTTGGCCGGAGCTGTTTAAAAAGAGAAAGTAAGGTCGTGTTGTCTGTGAGTATATTAGAGAATATCCATGGCCATCAGCACCTGATAAACTTAGATGCACAGCAGCGTCAGCTTCTGTGCCAAGAAATTCGCCAATTTTTAGTCTCCCATTTAGCAAAAACCGGCGGCCATGTGTCTTCAAATTTAGGCGTTGTGGAGCTGACTGTTGCCATAGAGACTGTTTTTGATACCAAAAAAGACCGTCTGGTGTTTGATGTAGGTCATCAGTCTTATATCCATAAGCTGCTGACGGATCGCCAGGCGGGTTTTGATTCTCTGCGGCAATTTGGTGGGCTGGCGGGTTTCCCAAAACCCAGTGAAAGTGATACGGATGCGTTTGTTGCTGGCCATGCATCCAGCTCCGTTTCTATCGCACTGGGTATGGCCAGAGCTAGAACCTTACGCAATGAAGACTACCATGTAATCGCGCTGATGGGTGACGGCGCCGCTACAGGCGGTATGGCTTATGAAGGCTTAAATGATGCTGCTGTCAGTAAAGAATCCATGATCGTGATTCTCAATGATAATGCGATGTCCATTGACCGAAATGTAGGCGGAATGGCGTCCCATCTTCGTCAGCTTCGCACCAAAGAGCGGTATTTAGGCATGAAACAACATTATCGGAATTTTTTGGCCCGGATTCCCGGAGGCAACAGGATCTACCGGTTGACCCACAGCGTAAAGGACCGGCTGCGCAGAATGTTGATCCCTACAACGATCTTCGAAAGTATGGGATTTACCTATTTGGGGCCTGTAGATGGACACGATACCGAAAGCTTAATTTATCTGCTTCGTATAGCCAAAGATATGGGACGCCCAGTTGTACTGCATGTGATGACGCAAAAGGGTAAAGGATATGCGCCTGCACATGAGCAGCCGAAGCTGTTTCACGGCATCGGCAAGTTTGACCCTATAACTGGTGAGCCGCTGAAAAAGAATACCGGGAGTTTTTCAGATTCCTTTGGAAAAACCATGCTGGAATTGGCTGAAGCTGATTCCCGGATTTGTGCCATTACTGCAGCGATGCCCGGTGGAACAGGGCTGTTGGACTTTAAGAGTGCATATCCCAAAAGAATGTTTGATGTGGGTATTGCAGAGGAGCATGCTGTTTCTATGGCAGGTGGTTTGGCGAAGCAGGGGATGGTGCCGGTTGTGGCGCTGTATTCCACTTTTTTACAGCGTGCCTATGATATGATTCTGCAGGATGTTTGTATGCTGGGCCTGCATGTGGTTTTTGCTATTGACCGTGCGGGCTTGGTGGGAGAAGATGGTGAAACGCACCATGGGATTTATGATGTGGGCTTTTTGCGTCAGGCCCCCGGAATGACTGTTTTTTGTCCCGCCTCTCAGCAGGAGCAGCAGGATATGCTTCGTTGGGCTGTGCGTGAGCACCATGGCCCAGTAGCGGTGCGCTATCCCAGGGGAGGTAACCGGGGCTATACCGGTTCAGCCTGGAGAAATACCAGTTCAGTGGCGGTCAGAGGTTTGCTTGCTTGTCACCGAACCGGAACGGATGTAACCTTAATCACTTATGGTGCGATTTTGGAGAATGTATTGGCCGCGGCGGAACTTTTATCACAGCAGGGGGTGCAGGCTACGGTTTTACGCCTGCTGAGCGTCCAGCCGCTGCCTATAGAGGATGTTCTTCAGCAAATGGCACCGGAAGCGCCGGTGATCATCATTGAAGAGGTCAGCGGAAATTGCGGAATTCGGGACGCGTTGGCCTGTGCCATAACAAGAAATAAGCCTGGATGCCGTGTTGATGGGATTGATTTGGGTCACCGATATGTGCAGCATGGCGCGCTGGATAAACTCTATTCCCATTACGGCCTGGATTCGGAATCTATTGCTCACTTTGTACAGGAGGTGCGTCAGAGTTGAAAATCAAAAAGCGGCTGGACGTGCTCCTGGTGGAGCAGGGGCATGCGGATACACGTACAAAAGCCCAGGCCATTATTATGAGCGGATTGGTGTATGTAGATGGACAAAAGGCGGACAAGCCCGGAACATCCTTTGAAGAGACTGTCAGTATAGAGGTACGTAACGGTGCATGTCCATACGTGAGCCGCGGCGGGTTAAAACTGGAGAAGGCCCTGCGGGACTTTTGTGTTGATCCTACGGGCTATGTCTGCAGTGATTCCGGTGCCTCTACCGGCGGCTTTACAGATTGTCTGCTTCAGCAGGGAGCCAGTAAAGTGTTTGCGATTGATGTTGGCTACGGTCAGTTGGACTGGAAAATCCGTTCTGATCCGCGGGTTGTGGTTATGGAGCGTACCAATGTGCGATATGTGACACCGGAGCAGTTGGGCGAGCCATTGGATCTTTCGGTGATTGACGTAAGCTTTATTTCTTTGAAGATTGTACTCCCAGTGATTAAAAGCTTTTTGAAGGCAACCGGCCAGGTCCTGTGCCTGATAAAGCCTCAGTTTGAGGCTGGAAAGGAAAAGGTGGGCAAAAAGGGAGTGGTTCGTGAACCAGAAATCCACAAGGAAGTGCTGGACAACTTTGTTATTCTTGCCAATGCGTTGGATTTTAATATCTTAGGGCTTACCTTTTCACCAGTGAAAGGTCCCGAGGGTAATATTGAGTTTTTAGGGCATCTGACACTGGAGGATAAACCGGGTATCCAGCCGGACACTGAACTGGTTGTGAGTCAGGCCCATGCTGCTTTGAAGGGGTGAATAGCGTGAATAAGGTGATCCTTACCCCAAATCCTTATCGGGATAAGAATTTTCGTACTGTTCGGGAATCTTTGCGGGTTCTAAGGGAGGCTGGTGTAGAAGCTAAGGTCTGCTTACCGTTTACAGTGGATAAAAACTGTGAATTGCCGAAAGATATATACTTTTTCCGTCTGGACCGGGAACTGCCGACAGCTTCTATGGTAATCTGCTTTGGTGGTGACGGTACAATCTTGCATATGTCTAAGGCGGCTACCCGCCACGGTATTCCGATTCTGGGTGTTAATATTGGCACTATGGGATTTATGGCGGAATTGGAAAGTGAAGAGATTTGCCAGTTGGCGCAACTTGCCAATGGAGAATATACCATTGCCAACCGGATGATGTTGGATGTTACGGTACATCGAGACCGGGATATAATCTTTCACGATATCTGTTTGAATGATGCTGTTATTACAAAAGGCGCTATAGCAAGGATCATTCATACGTCCGTAACCTGTGATGGTATTCAAGCTATGGAGTGCGGCGGTGATGGCATCATTGTTGCTACACCTACCGGGTCAACTGCTTACAGTTTGTCTGCCGGTGGTCCAATTGTGGAGCCGGAGGCACATAGTATTTTGGTAACGCCGATCTGTGCCCATGATGTGGCAAGCCGCTGTATTGTTGCTTCCGACAAGCGTGTGATTACCGTGACATTGACCCGTAATGCACGACAGAATGCGTTTTTGTCGGTTGATGGCGGTAAAGCCCTGCGAATGAATATGGGCGATGTAGTTACAATTCGTAAATCCAATCTGGTTACGAAGCTGGTGCGACTGAAAGATCGCAGCTTTTATGATGTTGTGAACAATAAGTTCAGAATCGGTTGAGGTGAATACAGGTGAAAAGTCAAAGACAAGCAAAAATAATGGAAATTATATCTACACGCAATGTGGAGACTCAGGAACAGCTTCTTGCGGCACTGCAGCAGGAGGGATTTCGCGGTACGCAGGCGACTATTTCCCGGGACATAAAGGAGCTGCGGATTGTAAAGGAACTTACCAGTTTGGGAACCTATCGGTATACTACCTCTTCCAGCGAGATGGGTGGTAGTTTTTCGTCCAGACTTAATACCATTTTTCGGGAATGTGTGATAGGCTTTGACTATGCGCAGAATATTATTGTGATCCGCACTATGCCGGGGCTGGCTTCTGCTGCCGGCTCTGCCATTGATGCTATGAACTTACACGCTGTGGTTGGTACGCTGGCGGGTGACGACACAGTAATGGTAGTCATGCGGGACAATAACGCGGCTGCCGCGTTCTGCGGAGAAATCACAAATTTGCTTAACTGATCAAAGGAGGGGTACGGCGTGCTGAGTCTTCTGCATATTGAGAATATTGCGGTCATTGAGTGCGCAGATATTTCCTTCGATGCGGGTTTTAATATCCTGACTGGTGAGACAGGTGCGGGTAAATCCATCGTGATCGATGCTATTAATGCCATTCTGGGTGAGCGTGCTTACCGGGATATGATCCGAACCGGAACGAATAAGGCATCGGTTCGGGCGGTTTTTACAGATGTGCCGGAGTTTTCTTGGTTTCAGGAAAATGGTGTGGAATATGATCCGGAGACAGTCGTCCAGCGGGAAATACATCTGGATGGGAAGAACATATGCCGTGTAAACGGCACTCTGGTAACGGTGTCCATCCTGCGCAAATTAGGGATCCAGTTGATCAATATTCACGGACAGCACGATTCTGCCTCCCTGTTTGATGAAAATAATCACTTGAAATTTTTAGATGCTTTTGCCGCAAATGATGCGCTGTATCGGGACTATTCGGAGAAATACCAGGCTGTTGTCAATTTGTGCAACCAGATTGAACGCATGACCATGGACGAGGGTGAAAAACTGCGGCGCATGGAGACACTGCGCTATCAGATTGATGAGATTACAAAAGCCAATCTGACTGTAGGCGAAGACGAAGCGTTGGAGCTGCGGCGGAAGATTCTGCAGAATGGGGAAAAGCTCAGTGACGGGATTAATACTGCCGTGGATTGCCTGTACGGCGGTGATGATACCGATGGGGCTGCTTCTCTGCTTGCAGTGGCAGAACGGGAGCTTGCCCACCTGTCCCGTTATACTGACGCGTTTACAGCACTCCAGGAGAAGGTTGCAGACCTGATGTACCAGGTGCAGGATGCGGCAGAAGAATTGCGGGATGCCCGGGACGATTTATCTTATTCAGCCGATGAACTGGAGCAGATCGAGTCTCGATTGGATGTGATCCACCGACTGCGGCGAAAATATGGCGTAACTTGTTTTGATATATTAGAATATCTGAAAAAGGCAAAGCAGGAGTTAGACGAGATTCAATTTGCGGATGATCATCTTGAACGACTGAGAGGAAAACTGCAAAAAGCAGAACAGCTTGCTTGGAATGCTGCGTTAGAACTGCGAGATAGCCGAAAAGTCGGGGCAGAGATTCTTTCACAGCGCATTCTTTCAGAGCTTGCTCAATTGGATATGCCAAGGGTGCAGTTTTCTTGTGTATTTTCGGAAACAGAGTTGGCATCCAATGGTGCGGATACAGTAGCGTTTTATATGTCTGCCAATGCGGGTGAAGCATTGAAACCACTGTGTAAGGTTGCCTCAGGAGGCGAGCTTGCTCGCATTATGCTGGCAATGAAAAATGTATTGGCTGAGCAAGATCATGTATCTACTCTGATTTTTGATGAGGTTGACACTGGCGTTTCAGGCCGTGCAGCCCAGAAGGTTGCGGAGAAACTCAGAAACGTGGCCCGGAATAAACAGGTACTGTGCGTGACCCATCTGCCGCAGCTTGCCGCGCTGGCCCGCACGCATTTGCTGATTTCCAAGGAAGAGAGAAACGGTCGTACATATACAACCGTGACACCTCTGGATCTGGAAGGCAGAAAGCGGGAATTGGCACGCATTATCGGCGGTGCGGTCATTACCGAAACTACTTTAAAGAACGCAGAGGAGATGCTGCGTTATGAATAAATGGTTGCTTTTGTATGGCGCATTATTCTTGTTGGGCGTTGCGGTAACGGTGCTTTGTGGTGTTCAGCTAGTGATGGCAATTCGTTGCGGGGAGATTGGCAGAGTGCTTTTTTACTTTGTACTTTCGGTTTTGTTAGTTGAATTAGCTGTATTTTCTATTATGCATATTGTAAACATCCACAAGAAATAAGTTAACTCTTGACAAGTATCATTTATTTTGTTAGCATATTTCAAGATACGAAACGCTTTGATGGGAACAAGTAAGCGTACATTCTCTGTCAGAGAACTGCCGGATGGTGCGAGGCAGCAGAGGGAACACGCCCAAATACCTCCCTGAGCGGCTTGTCTGAAATAAAAGTAGGACAGGACGGGTTCGCCCGATACAGCGCAGCGCGTTATTGGACGCGCCGAGGGGGCTGTTCGTAAGACGGCACTAAACCAGAGGTGGTACCACGTAATTTACGTCCTCTGTCCGTAAGGGCAGGGGACCTTTAATTTTAGGAGGAAGTATAATGAATTTATATGATGAGCTGGTAGCCAGAGGGCTGATTGCACAGGTTACCAATGAGGATGAGATTCGTGAAATGATCGATAACGGGAAAGCCACATTCTATATTGGCTTTGATCCAACGGCAGATTCACTGCACGTAGGTCATTTTATGGCACTGTGTCTGATGAAGCGTTTGCAGATGGCAGGCAATAAGCCTATCGCATTGATTGGCGGCGGCACTGCTATGATTGGTGATCCTTCCGGCAGAACCGATATGCGCTCTATGATGACCAGAGAGACCATTCAACATAATTGTGACTGCTTTAAAAAGCAGATGGAGCGGTTTATCGAGTTCGGTGAAGGTAAAGCCCAGATGGTCAATAATGCGGATTGGCTGCTGGATCTGAACTATGTGGATGTGCTGCGGGAAGTGGGTGCCTGCTTCTCTGTGAATAATATGCTGCGGGCGGAGTGCTACAAGCAGCGCATGGAAAAGGGCCTGAGCTTCCTGGAATTTAACTACATGATCATGCAGTCCTATGACTTCTACCATCTGTATCAGAACTACGGCTGTAACATGCAGTTTGGCGGCAATGACCAGTGGAGCAATATGCTGGGTGGCACGGAGTTGATCCGCAGAAAGCTGGGGAAGGATGCCCACGCCATGACCATTACGCTGCTGCTCAACTCAGAGGGCAAGAAGATGGGTAAGACCGCTTCTGGTGCTGTCTGGCTGGATCCCAACAAGACCACGCCTTATGACTTCTATCAGTACTGGCGGAACGTAGAGGATGCGGATGTTCTCAAGTGTATCCGGATGCTGACCTTCCTGCCACTGGAGAAGATCAACGAGATGGATTGTTGGAAGGATGCACAGCTCAATACAGCAAAGGAGATCCTGGCCTATGAGCTGACCAAACTGGTCCACGGCGACGAAGAAGCAGATAAGGCACAGGCAGCGGCAAAAGCGCTGTTTATGGGCGGCGGTGACGATGCCAATATGCCTACTACGGAGATCACTGCAGAGCAGTTAACTGACGGAAAAATCGGCATTTTGAACCTGATGGTTGCCTGCAAGCTGGCCGGTTCCAACGGCGAAGCCAGACGGCTGGTGCAGCAGGGTGGTGTGTTTGTCAATGACGAAAAGGTGCCGGATCATACCTTTGCTGTTACCGAAGCGGCGCTAAAGGATGGCGTGAAGATCCGCAAAGGTAAGAAAGTTTTCCACAAGGCTGTATTAGTCTAATAATGAGGGGCGGCAAAAGCCGCCCTTCATTTATGAGAAATAAGCTTCGAGACGCTTTTGATTTTCTTTTGTTAATCCTGTCAAGGGAAGCCTGCAACCGCCGCAATCATAACCAATGCATTTCATTGCCGCCTTGACGGGTATGGGATTGACTTCACAGAATAATAGTTCTACAATGGGCTGAAGTTGGCATTGCAAGGCTGCGGCTGTGTCAAAATCCCCGGCAAGGGCTGCGTTTACCATAGCAGCAGTTTCGGCAGGACATACATTTGACAGCACCGATATTACACCTTGCCCGCCCAAAGAGACAGATGGGACGATCAAATCGTCATTGCCGGTCCAGACTGTGAAGTCCTGACCGCATTCTTTCTTGATTTTTGTGACCTTGGTGATGTCTGCGCTGGCTTCCTTGACACCAATGATATTGGGTACATAGGACAATCGTTTATATACAGATACCGGAATATCAACCCCCGTTCGTGAGGGGACATTGTAGGCGATGACAGGTATTTGCACTGCATGGGCTATGGACAGGTAGTGGGCAAATAAGCCTTCCGGTGTTGCCTTGTTGTAATAGGGAGAGACTACCAACAGCGCGTCAACACCTGTTTCTTCCGCTGCTCTACTTAATTCTACAGCATGCTCCGTTGAATTACAGCCTGTTCCGGCAATAATGAGACAGCGATCGCCGACATAGGCTTTACACCGCCGGAACAGCTCCGATTTTTCGGAGTCGGATAGGGTAGGGGCTTCACCGGTGGTACCGGACAGAACAATTGCCCGAATACCCGCATCCATCTGTCTGCGGAGTAATTGCTCTGCCATTGGGTAGTTTATTTTTCCGTCCAGGAACGGTGTAACAAGGGCTGTGCATACGCCTGTAAACAGAGTTTTATTCATAAGCTGACACCTCCAAGCCAATCTATGCGCGGCTTTCACGATTTGCGTGTTGCAAAGTAATGAAAAATAGACTATACTTATAAAAACGCATTTATAAGGAGGTTGTGCCTGTGAGGACGCATGATTTCTATTATGACCTGCCAGAAGAGCTGATTGCGCAAACACCACTGCTGCAACGGGACAGCTCCCGCCTGATGGTGTTGGATCGAAAGACCGGTGAGGTGAACCACCGGCATTTTTATGATATTATTGAATACTTGCAGCCCGGGGACTGCTTGGTTATGAATGACTCTCGGGTACTGCCGGCCCGACTGTTAGGGCAACGTCCTACAGGCGGAGCGGTGGAACTGCTGCTGCTGCGGGATCTGGGAGATAAGAAGTGGGAGTGTCTGGCAAAGCCCGGCAGAAAGCTGCAGGCAGGCCAACAGGTGGTATTTGGGAATGGGGAATTGACTGCCACCATTACAGATGTGCAGTTGGATGGCAACCGAATCGTTGAATTTCACTATGAAGGTGTTTTTTTGGAGGTGCTGGAGCGTTTAGGGAAGATGCCTTTGCCGCCCTATATCAAAGCGGAGCTGCAAGACCGGGAACGCTATCAGACAGTGTATTCCAGAGCAGTAGGCTCTGCTGCCGCCCCGACAGCGGGCCTTCATTTCACCAATGAACTGCTGGATCAGATACGGAAAAAGGGGATTCAAACTGCGTTTATTACGCTGCACGTTGGTCTGGGCACGTTCCGGCCTGTAAAGGCAGAGCAGATCACTGAGCACCATATGCATTCGGAGCTTTGCATGATGACAGATGAAACCGCAGCGATATTAAATGAGACAAAAAGACGTGGCGGCAGAATTATTTGTGTGGGAACAACGTCCTGCCGGACCCTGGAAAGTCTGGTTAATGATGACGGTTTTTTTGAAGCCAAAAGCCGCTGGACAGATATTTTTATTTACCCCGGTTATACCTTTAAGGCCATGCAGGGGTTGATCACCAATTTCCATCTGCCTGAAAGCACTCTGGTGATGCTTGTTTCTGCTTTTGCGGGCAGGGAGCACGTACTTCACGCCTATGAAGAAGCCGTGAAAGAGCGTTACCGCTTCTTCTCTTTTGGCGATGCTATGTTTATTGGATAAGAGGTACTATATGTTTAATCTTATAAAAACAGAGGGGAACGCCCGGCGAGGTGCATTTACCTGCGCCCATGGAACAGTTCAAACCCCGGTATTTATGAATGTAGGCACACAGGGAGCGATTAAAGGCGCACTGAGCGCAAAAGATTTAAAGGATATTGGTTGTCAGGTTGAGCTTTCGAATACCTATCATTTGCACCTGCGACCCGGTGACCGCCTGGTAAAGGAATGTGGTGGCCTGCATAAGTTTATGACTTGGGATGGCCCTATTTTGACTGACTCCGGCGGGTTCCAAGTGTTCTCCCTGGCATCCTTGCGAAAGATCAAGGAAGAGGGGGTATACTTTTCTTCCCATATTGATGGTCATAAAATTTTTATGGGTCCGGAAGAGAGTATGCAGATCCAGTCTAACTTGGGTTCGGATATCTGCATGGCTTTTGATGAATGTATCGAAAATCCTGCACCCAGAGATTATGTGAAACAGAGTGTAGACCGGACGTTTAGATGGCTGGAGCGGTGTAAAGCAGAGAATACACGGCTAAATACGCTTCCGGACACAGTGAATCCGCAGCAGATGCTCTGGGGCATTAACCAGGGGGGGACTTATCAGGATATCCGTGTGGATCACATGAAACGGATCGCGGATTTGGACTTACCTGGATATGCCATAGGAGGTCTAGCGGTAGGAGAGACCGCTCAGGAGATGTATGATATCATCGAAGCCGTGGAGCCGCATATGCCAAAGAATAAGACCCGTTACCTGATGGGTGTGGGCACGCCAACCAATATTATTGAAGCAGTTGCCCGTGGTGTGGATTTCTTTGACTGTGTGATGCCCGCCCGAAATGCCCGGCATGCAAGGCTTTTTACCTGGGAAGGTGCAATCAACCTAAAGAATGCAAAATATGCAAAGGACCTGAATCCCATCGATCCCCAGTGTGACTGTCCGGTGTGCCGCCGGTATTCCAGAGCGTATATCCGCCATCTCTTTATGGCTGAAGAAATGCTGGCCATGCGTTTGTCTGTTATGCACAATTTGTATTTCTATAATAAGCTGATGGAGAGAATTCGCGGGGCCTTGGATGATGGCACATTTGAGGCTTTCAAATGTGAATATTCTGAAAAATTAAGCCGTAGGATTTAAATATTTCTTGCATTTTAAGCATTTGATGGTATAATAGTGTAGAAATTACAAATGAAGGAGTTAATTCCATGTTACCTATTTTAACTGATGGAGTAAATCCCAGCGGTGGCTCAGGGTCAATAATTATCATGGTAGTTGTCATGCTTGCTGTTTTCTACTTCATGCTGTACCGGCCTGAGAATAAGCGGAAGAAGGAAGCAGAGAATATGCGTTCCTCCCTGAAAGTCGGCGACAGAGTGACCACGATTGGCGGTATTACAGGTGCCATAGTCAGCGTTAAGGACGATAAGTTTGTTTTGGAGACCGGTGCGGATCAGGTTCGCATTGAGTTTGCTAAGTGGGCACTGTCTACGAATGAAACAGCCAATGAAAACGCAAAGGCTGAGGCTAAGAAGCAACAGGAAGAAAGAGCTAAGGCAAAAGCCGCAAAAAGAACCAGCAAAAAAGATAATTGATTTAACAGATTGGGGACCGCATAGCGGTCCCCAATATCTATTTAAATAATAATTTGATATAAATTTTTTGCATCAGGATTTTCGATGGTGCTGCCACACACCCCACAGACGAACTAAAGTAGATACCATTAAAATGGCTACCGCTATCATTCCTGCAATCGCAAGGGTATGACATCCATGTGTTACAAATGCAGACACGCTACCACGCACAAGATGATTGGTTGTGTAGTATACTCCAGCGCCGGGAATTAGTGGTAAAATGGAAACAACCAAATAGGAGATGGCTGGATATTTGCGTACCCTTGCTGTTGTTTCTGCATATATCGCACTGATTACAGCCGCAATGAAGTAGCCCGTCAGATCGCTGCTGAAGTTGGAAACAGCACAGAAAGCTGCCCAACTCAAACCACCGCCAAGGGCGCAGAGAAGAAAGCCGGATCCGTGAATGTTAAATACAAAGGAAAAACCGAGACATCCGATGATACTGGCCAATATCTGTACTGGATAGCTGTGTGTTATCGGCAGGGAATCCAGGGGTGTGCCCCATATAGAGGCGGCTAAATTCCATGCGACACCGGTACCCAGAGCGATTGCAACAGCGATAAGTAAAACTTGTACAATGCGGTTGATTCCAGAATTCGTATCACCAAAAATAATGTCCCGCATAGCGTTTGTGATCAAAAGTCCCGGGACCAACAGCATGAGAGCGCCAATAATTACAGTATCCGTAATTATTGCCACACTGGCAGCACCAAGTGCATAGGCCGAAAAAGACATCGAAAATGCACTGAGTATGGTAGTAAAGAAATGATTTACCTTAAATTTCTCCATTAAGTAGCCAGTTAGGCCCACTAAACAACCACAAAATCCTGCGCATAGGCTGTCAATCAGTGTGCCACCAAACAGAATGGCAAAGCCCAGAGCCGCGAGTATATTTCCTAACAGGAAAGCAGGAAGCCGGTAGGCTTTTCTGTTTGTTTCTGTTTCATTTAACCATACGGCCAAAACATCGGGCTCCGGTCGTTCACTGCAGATCCGCCTACTTAAACGGTTGTATTGTTCAACACCGTCTAAATCATTACCATGAAAAGCAATTCTCCTAATGCGTGTCATTGATATTCCTTCAGCGGTGGTGATCCCTACAATAATACAGTTAGGAATTGCAAAGATCTCAGATTCAATGCCGTATGCAGCAAGAATTCTACTGACACTTTCTTCTACACGATAGGTCTCTGCACCACACATTGCTAACCGGTAGCCGATATCTGCAGCAGTATCCAATAGAGTATTATAGTCCATTTGGGTCTCCCGCCTTTGCATTGAGATGATAAAATCCCGAATGCAGAAGCATTCGGGATTATGGCGGAGAAGGAGGGATTTGAACCCTCGATACCCTTTTGGGGTATACACGATTTCCAATCGTGCGCGCTCGGCCAGCTACGCGACTTCTCCATATTTTTGGCCGCTTCTGCAGCCAGCCACAGTATATTACTTCATTTGTAGAGATTTGTCAAGCCCTAATTTTACAAAATTACGGTAGAATGTAGTTTCGCAAAAAGCTGTTGACAATTTTTAAAATAATCTATATAATAAGTTGGCTTAATGATGGTGCATGTTTGCTAGTGTAGCACAGTCGGTAGTGCATCTCACTCGTAATGAGAAGGTCGCCTGTTCGAGTCAGGTCACTAGCTCCAAAAAAGAACGAAGCAATCGCTTCGTTCTTTTTTTATTCAAGCCGACAGGCTTGGTATATCATCACGACGCAGTCGTGTATATCATCGCCGAAGGCGTATATCATCACACCTTTAGGCGTGCATTTCGGTCGGCTTGATGATATGCAATTCCTTACGGAATTGATGATATACAACGGCAAGCCGTTGATTTATCGTCGCTTTTATGTTATAATACACCTAAAGGTCGGTGATGATATGTCCTTGCAATCTGTAGAAATCAATTCTGTTAAAATAACTTTTGATAAGGAAAAAACGAAAGAATATCGGACGGATTTCAATAAACCTTGCGATTGTCAAAATTGTCGAAATTATTATAAGCACATAGAGGAAAACAAAAAACTTGTTGAGTTTTTAAGTGAATTTGGAATTGATTATAATTGCACCGAAGAAGTTTTTTCTTGGGATTTAGGAAACGATGAAGATTCTTTAATTCATCACGAAGGTTCTTATAGTGTTTTCGGTAAAATCGAAGGCGAAGAATTTGATTTTGAAAAGTTCGGTGTAAAAGTTACTTTTCAAAAAGGCGCCTCCGTTCCTTGTGATAGGACAGGAGAGTATTTTTGGATATGTATTGAGGGAGATTTCCCGTATATACTTGAGGAAGAAAGAGATTTACCCATTACTTTTTCTCAAAGGGTTCAAAAGTTAAACGTGATCAGTAAAATCAAAGCCATATTTAATAAATAACAAAGATAATCCTCGGTTTTTGACCAGTTCTTTTTCGGACACGAATGACAGAAAAACCTCTTTACGAAAGTAAAGAGGTTTTTTCAATGAAGCGTTCCCTTCGGGAACACGAAGACGCTTGCGCTAATGAAGTCGCCTACGGCTATGAAGTGTGCCTTACGGCACGATACGGAACGCTTCGCTTCATATTTTGCGAAGCAAAATGCTTCATAGCGACGAAGCCGCTGCTTCATATGAACGCAAGTGAGTGCTTCACTCCCGCTTGCCTCTCCACCGCTTTTATGCTATACTAAACCCAAGACGGTGATGAGATGAAACGCAAAATCTCGAAGTCCACAATTATATGCTTATGTGTGCTTTTTTTATAGTAATTGGTGTTTTTGTATTGTTATGGAATAGCGGTGCTCTTGTGCTTGATAGGTCAGCAAAAGTTGGCTTTGAAGGTATGGTTTGGAAGAGTAAAAGTTATTCAACGATTAGTGGTAAATATACCGAAGGCAGAACTATTGCAAAAAGCGAAGATGGTAGTTGGGATATAAATGAAGTTAAAGAAGATTCATCACATACTTTTGTTGTTGCACGTTCTTTTTTAGACCAATATCTATATGTTGCTGATGATTATATGATTCCTACAAGCAGTAAAATTACAAATGTTTGTTGGGACGGCGAATACATAAAAAATAAAGACTTTTTAGAAGCATTATCGCAAATAGATATTGCGAAAACAACCTCTTTTTATTATGAAACTGAAGCAATTTCTATTTTTAATGATAATCAGCGTATGAAAGCTTTATATTTTGCATATGAAGATTGTCCTGTGGCTACGATAAATAAGGGATGGTTAGGAAAAATCAATGGCAATTGGGTTATAACCACCTACATTTCATCCGACCAGAATAATGAAGATGGCTCTCCAAAACCGTATAAGGTAGGGTGCTATTCTATACCAGATAAATACTCACAAATTTTAGAAATATATTTTTTCGAATAATATAAACTATATTATATAAGGCGATTATAAGAAAATCCTCAATTTTCAGGCATTTTAAATTCGTGTCATTAAGTTCAAAACACCCAAAAAATCCTGAATGCGCATGTGTTCAGGATTTTTTGCTTTTCAAAGACAGACGTATTTCTTATGATTAAGTTAAAACAAACATATTATTGATCGTTTTTGGGTGTGCATTTGTTAATTAATTTAGTTGAAATTTCCATTACGTGTGATATACTAAAGCAAGTATTAATTGACCCTGTTTATATTGGAGGTATTTCTTATGAATTATGGTCGCACATTTAATTTTTCCGCTGGCCCTGCTATGATGCCGGAATCTGTACTCGAAGAGATTCGGGATGAAATGATGAACTATCGCGGTAGCGGTATGTCGGTCATGGAAATGTCTCACAGAAGTGCTGTTTATCAGCAGATTATTGATGAGGCAGAGCAGGATCTGCGGGAGTTGATGGGAATCCCTGACAACTATAAGGTGCTGTTCATTCAGGGAGGTGCAACGCTGCAATTTTCTATGATTCCTATGAATCTGATGAAAAACGGCAAAGCGGTCTATATCGAAACCGGTGCATGGTCTAAGAAAGCAATCGCTGAGGCGAAAAAGGTGGGTGATGTTACAGTCATCTCCTCTAAAGACAGAAATTATGCCTACATACCTGATTGCTCTGATTTGGACATTCCTGAGGATACAGACTATGTCTATATTTGTGAGAATGAAACAATCCACGGTGTTACTTGGAGTCAGCTTCCCAATACAAAGGGCAAGATTTTGGTAGCAGACCAGTCCTCTATGTTCCTTTCCAAGCCCTGCAAAGTCTCTGATTACGGTTTGATCTATGCCGGAGTACAAAAAAATGTAGGCCCTGCCGGTATGGTAGTCGTAATCATTCGTGAGGATTTGATTCGTGATGATTTAGAGAATCTGCCGGTGTATCTCCAATATAAAACCCATGCTGACAGCGGTTCTATGTACAACACACCTAACTGCTGGGCAATTTACTGCTGTGGCAAGGTGTTTAAGTATCTGAAAAACATGGGCGGACTGGAAGCAATGCATCAGATGAATCAGGAAAAGGCCAAGATTCTTTATGACTTCCTGGATTCTTCCAAGATGTTTAACGGCACTGTTGACCCTGAAGTACGTAGCTTGATGAATGTTCCCTTTGTTACTGCTTCCAAGGAACTGGATGCGGAAGTGATTGCAGCAACCAAGAAAGCCGGTTATGACAATTTGAAGGGCCATAAGTCTGTTGGTGGTCTTCGTGCATCTATTTACAATGCCATGCCAAAAGAAGGCGTTGAGGCCCTTGTGGCGTTCCTGAAGAAGTTTGAGGAAGAGCATCAGTAAATAAAGGAGATAGAAGATGTCAATTGTCAGAGCGTTTCGAGCCGTTCGTCCTACCCCAAAGTTGGCGAATCAAGTAGCCGCGCTTCCCTATGATGTGATGGATAGTGCAGAAGCACGTCAAGTAGTTGTTGGCAACCCATACTCATTCCTACACGTGGATAAAGCTGAGATAGATCTGGATCCAACCGTTGATCCGTACGATTTACGCGTCTATGAGAAGGCACGTGATAACCTGAACCAAATGATTCAGAATGGCGTATTTATTCAGGACGAGAAACCATGCCTTTATATTTATAAGCAGGTAATGAATGGTCGCGCTCAGATTGGTATTGTCGGCTGTGCTTCTATTGATGACTATATGAATAACGTGATTAAAAAGCACGAGTTGACCAGAGCTGACAAAGAACAGGACCGAATTAACCATGTGGATTACTGCGATGCCAATACCGGGCCGATCTTTTTAACCTATCGGACAAAAGACTCTATTGATAAGTTGGTTGCCAATTTTATGGAAGGCAAAGCTCCGGTATATGACTTTACAAGTGATGACGGAATTGCGCACACTGTTTGGGTCATCGATGATTTGGGTGTAATTAACACAATTTGCAAAGAATTTGAGGGTATTGAAAACCTCTATATCGCAGACGGTCACCATCGCAGTGCTTCTGCTGTGCGGGTTGGCGCTAAACGGCGGCATGCATGCCCCAATTACAATGGAAATGAGGAATTTAATTACTTCCTATCGGTAATTTTCCCCGATAGCCACTTGTATATCATGGATTATAACCGTATAGTCAAGGATCTGAACGGTAATTCCAAAAATGCGTTCCTGGCTAAGGTTGCTGAAAAATTCACAATCACACCGTATACAGGGGAAGGGGCATTAAAGCCGGAGAAAAAACATACCTTTGGCATGTATTTGGATGGCACATGGATGCTTCTTGAAGCGAAGGACGGCACTTATGATGCTTTGGACCCGGTGGAACGACTGGATGTATCAATTTTGCAGAATAATCTTCTGCACCCCATTCTGGCCATTGGTGATCCCAGAACCGATAAGCGCATTGACTTTGTAGGTGGAATTCGCGGTCTGGAGGCCTTGTCTGACAGGGTGGATGATGGCAGTATGGCGGTAGCATTTTCTATGTATCCCACTACTATGGAGGATTTAATGGATATTGCGGATGCCGGTGCGATTATGCCTCCCAAATCTACTTGGTTTGAACCCAAGCTCCGTAGTGGCCTGTTCATACATAAGCTGTCTGAATAGATATAACATTATTTTGTGCACCTGCTAACATGCAGGTGCACAAAACTTTTGCTCGACCAGTTGTAAATCGATATACAACGTGCTAGAATAATATCAGGCAACCATCTAATTTTCTATCAATAAGGAGGCGGCTTAGTATGCAGCACCATAACCCTCTGCTAAAGAATAACAACAGTCCTCAGAAATTTATCACAATTGGAGAGATTATGCTTCGCCTGAGCCCACCCAATTATGAGAAGATTCGAATGACCAACAGCTTTGAAGCTAACTATGGGGGAAGTGAGGCGAACATTGCACTTGCACTGGCTAATTTGGGTATCGACAGTACATTCTTTTCTGTGGTTCCCAATAATTCCATTGGCAAGAGCGCCATACGTACCCTGCGCTCCAACGATGTACATTGCACGCCGGTGATTTTGAGCACTCCCGAAGAGACACCTACACACCGCCTTGGGACATACTATCTGGAGACCGGTTATGGAATCCGGGCCAGCAAGGTTACATATGACCGTAAGCATAGCGCAATTACAGAATATGACCTGACAAGGGTGGACCTAGATCAGCTTTTTGAAGGTTTTGACTGGCTCCATCTGTCGGGTATCACGCCTGCGCTTTGCAAAAGCTGTGCAGATTTCATTCTGCGCTGTCTGATTGTTGCCAAGGAAAAGGGCATGACAGTAAGTTTTGACGGTAATTTCCGCAGCCGTCTTTGGACTTGGGAAGAAGCGAGGGACTACTGTACCAAGTGCCTGCCATATGTGGATGTACTGTTTGGCATTGAGCCTTATCATCTATGGAAAGATGAAAATGACCACAGCAAAGGCGACTGGAAGGACGGAGTACCCCTGCAGCCTAGTTATGAGCAGCAGGATGAGATTTTTCAGCACTTTATTGCACGCTATCCCAATCTCAAATGCATTGCCCGTCATGTACGTTATGCGCACTCCGGTTCTCAAAACAGCCTAAAAGCATATATGTGGTACCGTGGGCAGACCTACGAGAGCAAACTATTCACTTTTAATATCCTGGACCGGGTCGGCGGTGGTGATGCCTTTGCCAGCGGGTTTATCTATGCTATGATGCATGGCTATAAGTCAATAGATATGCTGAATTTCGCTGTAGCCAGTTCAGTTATTAAGCATACGATTCGAGGTGATGCGAACATTACTGACGATGCACGTGCGATTAAAGAGATTATGAACATGAATTTTGACATTCAGCGTTAATTGCTCATGAGTGTACATTTTTTACAATGTACCTTTTGACTATTTGCAATTTTAACTAAATTTTAAAATGTTATAATTGCTTTGTAATTGTTTAATTATAATTAAGGAGTTGTTTTTAATGAAAATTACAAACCAGTGCCATTTGTCGGTTATCATTCCCGAAGCTGCTACTAGCCGGGAGCTTTTTGCGGCACAGGAGCTGGAAAAGTATTTGAAACAAATATTTTCAGGAATTGAAGTGTGTATTACTTCAGACGCAAAACCTGTTTCCGGTAAAAGAATTTTGATTGGCGGACCGGAACGGAATCAGGCCACTGCAGCATATATTTCGACAGATTCTTTTGATTCTCTGGTTCCAGGACCTGAAGGAATGATGATTCGTTCGCTGGCTGAGGATGTGCTTGTTTGTGCTGGCAGCAGCAAAAATGTCAATGAGCATGAGAGAGGTACGATCTACGCAGTCTATGAACTGCTGGAGCGTTTTCTGGGCTGCAGTCTGGCTGCGTATGTAAATCCTGATATTGCCGGTGGTGAGTATATTCCTGCATTGAGTGAAACGGATCTTTCCGGAATTGAATACATAAAAGCGGCTGCTGACAATTCGTACAGAACCGCAATTGCAGAATACCATGGCAGAAAAGTGGATCATCTTCTGAATCGCGCTTTTATCGATTGGCTCGCGAAGAATCGATATAACCGTATTCTTGTCTGGGTTAATGTATATGAAAAGTACAAGGCTGCGGGACTCATTGAAGAGGTGGAGCGCCGCGGAATGATCTTTACTGTGGGCCACCACGATGCCATTCCTGCATTCTTGCCGCAAAAGGGAAATGAATACTTCCCTGAGCATTACTATGAAACACACCCTGAGTATTATAAGTTGATGGAAGACGGCACACGGTTTGAGATGGTTGATCATTTTGGTTCCTGGCCTCTATGCAGCCGTAATACGGAAGTTGCTGAGGTGTTAGCCGATAATATCATACACTGGATTGAAAAAAATCCCACAGTAGATACGATTGCGCTTTGGCCAATGGATGGAAGAGCCCCAATGTGCTGTTGCCCGGAGTGCAGCAAATACACAGAAATTGAGAACTATGTATATGCGCAAAACGAATTAGCAAAGCGGATTGGTAAGAAATATCCGCATATTAAGATCGATATGCTGGCTTATTCAAGCCTATTTAACTGTCCTGATGGGTTAGAACTGGAGCCTAACCTCTTTATTGATGAGGCGGTTACGTCATCTGAATTGCGCATACGATCGGTCGGCAAACCGGATGGTAGCTGCCTTATCGGCACTCCCTATGAAGAAAATCTTCTGAAGTGGAAGAAGTCCGGCGCATCGGTCGTATATTATGAATATTATATGGGCACACATTCCTGCAGACAGCGGTATATGCCTGCGGCTGACGAACTTCAGAGCCTTTGGAAGCGGTTTATGGAAGTTGATATCAATGGCAGCGGTACCCAGATCGAGTATTGGAATTTCTGGAATAATATATTTAACTTCTATTGCTTTGCAAGAACCGGTTATGATACAGAACTTTCCATGGAGCTGAATCTGAAGCTGTTTACAAAGATCTTTGGTGAGGGTGCACCGTATATTGCTGAGATCATCCGACTTGCAGAGGCGTGCCTGGATGGACAAGTAAAGATTTATCATGCTGCCATGTATTTGATGGAACACATTGACAAGGATGCGTGTTATACTCTATTTGACAGTGCGTTTGCTGCGGCAAAAACATCAAGTGCAAGAAATAATATCCGCATGATGCGCATGGGCTTCCGGTATTCGGATGTTGAATCTACCTATACAAGGCTCGGAAAGGATAGCTTCTTTAAGTACACACCATATGAAGCGTGTGAAGATCCTGACGGTGAATTGTATTACATGAGCCATGAATTTGATACCTGCAGATGGAATGATCCTGGCTTTGGAATTGCGTTTCCTCTGGATTGCGAAAAGCAGGCAGAGTTTATTCCTGATCATTGGTATGAATTTGAAGCCAAATAATGTAAATAGGAGGGGCTTTTCAGCCCCTCCTATTTATCATTTATTTCGTGAAGTTACACAGACATGCGGAATCCAGTTTGTCATAGGCAGCAATAAAACGGTAAAGCTCAGCTGCAATTAGCTTAGCGCCGCCTTCAATATTGCTCTCAATATTCAGGGGGAGTAGCGGATCGTGCAAGGATAGACGGAGCAGGAACCAACCACTGCCGTGGTTCTCGTCCAGATCTACACGGACACCCTCGTAATTGCTGGTTGCAAGTGACCAGCCTTCCTGATTCTGTGCATAGACTGTCAGCTCGTCAATAACCTGTTGCCCATAGATTTTAAAGTCCTCCAGCAGGATGTTCATGCGAAATTCCACACTCTCTGTGGGTTCTTCCAGCGTTTCGATCAGGGATTCCAGTGTATAACCCTGTTTTTTGCCGCGTGCCAATTCAATAAGAAGCTTAGTAACCAAATACGCACCGTCATCGAGAAAATAGTTTTCCTTCAGTGCACCGTGGCCGGACGTTTCGATAGCAAGCTGACTGTCCTGCCCCATATTGTTGAGCCGAATGGATTCGTTGATTACATTTCGGTAGCCTCGCTTAAAGCGATGATGGACACCGCCTTTTTCAGTGATAAACTTAGCAAGACCGGTGGAAGTAATGGAGTCGGTTACGATAGTGGTTCCGGGATGCTCCCGAAGAAGAATAGATGCCAGCATAGCAATAATTCGGTTTCGGTTCAGTTCACTTCCGTCAGACAGAACCGCACCAGCCCGGTCAACATCTGTGTCAAAGATAATACCTAAATCCGCTTTTGTCAGACGGACGGCTTCCGTAATGCTGGCCATAGCTTCTTTATTTTCCGGATTGGGAATATGATTGGGAAAACTGCCGTCTGGCTCCAAGTATAAGCTACCATCCGTATTGGCACCCAGGGGTTTTAGTACCTTGTCCACATAAAATCCGCCAGCACCATTACCCGCATCCACAACAATGCGGAAGCCGTCCAGAGGCCGATCTTCGCCGGTAGCCTTGCGGATCTTATCAGCAAGAATGGAAGCATATGTATCCATAAATGTGTCTTGATGGATTGTTCCAGTGGGCAGACCGGTCATTTCCTCGCCGGCGGCATAGGCCAGTATCTCTTTAATGTCCACAGATTCCAGGCCACCCTGCGCCGTAAAGAACTTAAATCCGTTGCGGTTAAAGGGTAGGTGGCTGGCGGTGATCATAACAGAGCCATCATAAAGATAGCCCTCTGTGACGGTAGACATGAACATGGCGGGGGTGCTGGCCATACCGAAATCTGTGACCTGCAGTCCTTGCTCCGCCATTGCCTGACAGATCCATTTAGACAGTGCGGGCCCAGAAATTCGGGAATCACGGCCTACTGCTACGCGCAGATTGCTCTTTGTACCCATTCTTCTATGCAGCCATAGGGCAAAGCCCCTGCCAATATCCCGGCAGACCTGCTCGGTTAAGTTAATATGCTGACCCTCGATTCCTTCCAAGGCCACACCGCGGATGTCACTGCCGTTTTGAAGCTTACGATAATCCATACTCTGAATCCTCCAAGTATGATTTAAAATTTGATAGGAGCATTGTAGCACAGTTTGCGGGAATTATCAATGCTTTTGTTGGTATATTATCCGGCTTTAGCACATAAGATATTAGACAGCACTGCAGCAAATTTTTACGGTTTGCGCATATAGAATTTATAAAGGCATTACAAATTTCAAAAAATTATGGTATACTATTTAAGAATTGAATGTGGTGGGTCAGACTGATGCCGTGGGGGAATCTGCGGATAAGCCAACAGTCTTGGCCGTGACAGACCGTGTTTGGAAGAGAATTATGGTTTGGCAGTGATTTGCACAAGCGGATTACTGCCATTTTTTCATATATAACACAGAAAGCCCGGAGCAAAAAGCTCCAGGCTAATGTTAGTGTTCACTTGAAGGCTTTTCAATGGACTGGAACTGGGATTCTCTTGCGAAATAGGCAACTGCGTAATCGGCAAAGGCGATTAGCATAAAAACAGCATCGACAATTGCAATCACATTGACAATAGATGCGTCAAGACCGGGGATCATTACCAGAAGGATAAGACTAATAAAAAGGATCGTGGTGCAGATCTTGCCGGTAATCAGAGCACCCTTCAGCATTTTTCCTTTGCGAAGGTTCAATCCGCCGGCTATTAGCTGAAATCCTTCCTTTAGAACGAACAATCCCATCAGATACCACAAAATTGGGTACTTCATAGCAAGGCAGATAATTAAAGAGAATTGAGTCGCCTTATCAGCTACCGGATCCAGAATTTTGCCCAGCGTGGAAATCATATTAAAATGTCGCGCGATCTTACCGTCAATGAGATCAGTCAGGCAGGACACGGCCAAAATTGCTGCCGCCAGAAAATAGTGAGCAGGCATGCTTGCCTTCAGATAGATTGCCACATATACAGGAATCAGAACAAGCCGAAAAAGGCTTAGTAGATTCGGTATTGTAAATATCTCTTTTTTCCAGTCTTTCATATACATGCCCACTTTTCCTCCGCACATCAATACGCAGCGAATACGTATAGTACCATTATATGCTTTTTTGCTCCAGCAATCAAGTGAAAAATCCAACTATAAGAAAAATTTAACAAATATTTTTAGTTTTCCTTACAATTGACCGTTAGGGGGCTGAGAACGGGAAGGAGAAAACGTCGCTGCATTGTGGTGTGCGTTCAGTGTGAACTGTAAGACAAGGTGCTTCCATGTGATCCGATCTACCTCTCCGGTAAGAGGCAGACCTGCCAACTGTTGAAACTGAGTAACGGATTCTTGTGTAGTTACATCCATTACGCCATTGTTCCCTGGCAGTGGTATTATTGGATGGTCATTGGTAAGTTGGGTCAGCATTGCCTGAACGAGATAGATGTAAGGGCTACTGTCGCCGTTTCGCAATACCTGCCCCGGTTCCAGAAGGATTTCTATAGGCTCTGCTTTTCCAACACGAATGATCGTAGGTTCATATGCTGACACAATTCCTTCCCAGGTGATCTGATCAACGATTCCCGTTACAGGAAGCCCTGCCCGACGCTGGAAGGCGGTAACCGCATTCATTGTGCTGGGACCGTAGATTCCGTCTGGCACTACAGTGGGCAGACTGGGGTCATCCTCTGCCAGAACCCTGAGCATGGTCTGCAGACTTCTCACCGGCTGTTCAACAAAGGATTCAGGGGGTCTCATCTTACCACCTCCTGCCGAACTGGGTCCTGGGATCCTATGCTCAAGCTTCTGCCGGGGAATTGGGTCATAGTTGTAGTTCTGGCGTAATTAATACGTGACCGGCTCTGCAAATTACTTGTTTGACCATTGCCAATTTGTCCGTTGGAATTTTTACGGATATTGCCTACAGCCCGTATGTTGGAAGCCGCTACAGTTGCTGTGGAATTTGAGGAAGAAGGGAAGGTTTCTTGAAAACGCAGAGTGGTATTCTCAATGCCGGAATATTGGTCGTAAATCTGATCCCAAGTAACAGCATCCACTGAACCTGTCTCAGGTAGCCCAAAGCGCCGTTGTGCTGCTAGAACAGCAGCTCGCGTTCCTTGACCGTAAATACCATCCACAGACAGAGAGGGAATACTGGGAATGTAATAGGAAAGGATTGAAAGCATGTATTGTAATTGACGCACTTTATCACCGGAATCACCTACACCTAGGGAATTAGGAGGAGACCAGTTAATGGCATAAAACTGCTGTCCCTGACTTCGTAGTTCAGACAGTCCGGTAACACCGGTATACAGCCGCACTATTTCATACCAGGTTGCACGACCGACAATTCCGTCCGGTGTTAGGCCAAATATTTGCTGAAATGCACGAACAGTTGCTTCTGTTTGACTGCCAAAGATTCCATCTACTGCGGGAATCTTTGGGATTGCCGGGTAGTTCTGAGAAATTCGATTTAGCGCAACCTGAAGTACAACAACGTTAGGACCGCTGCTTCCTCTGCGTAGCGGGGTGCCGGGATAGGAAGTGGTAATGCCCCGAATAGGTGCGTTGGTGACTGTTTCCACACTGCCGTAGTAGCTTCGCAGGATTTGATCAGAAGTATATCCCTGTTGAGCAAGGTTTTGGCTGCCCCATTGGCTTAAACCTTCGCAGGTAACTGTAGTACCGTTACAGAATTTAGCAGCCAATGGCTCTACAAAACCTGGCCTCCGTAGGTAATCATTAAACAATTCGTCTACCAATGCGGAAATGTTTTCAAAGTAGCTGCGCCCATTGACAAATGCCTGATCGTACGCTGTACTGTTTGTAATATCAAAGTCATACCCTCGGCTACGATAGAATTCCGTATATACCCGGTTTAAAGCAAAAGATACGATTGCTAATATGTTTGCGCGCAGGGCACTTTCGTCCCAAGTAGGATAAATTTCACTGGATGCTACATTTTTTACATAGTTGGAAAATGGGACAGTCACATTAGCGGCATTTGATGAGGGAGGGCCTAAATGTACAGTGATATTCTGCGGTACATATGGTGTTACTGGTGGCATGATCCGCCTCCCTACAAATTCTGCGCAGGAGTATTAAATATCTCCGCCTGATTCCAGGAATCCGGAAGCTCTGATAAGGGTATTAGCTCCAGATTCTGCAGCGTAACAGTATTGGCGAATATCTGTAGATTTTCGATTTCAATTTCCTCGTAGTTTTCCAGTCTGGCATATAGATTTACTACAGAAAAAGGTATGATACCTGTATTGGGAGTTTGGCTTGCCCCAAGATCCGGAACTGTAATCTCTATGGGTATATCAAGCAGACCGCTACGGTTAGTAAGACGCATTGCAATTGCACCGCCACTTATATCCGTTACAGTTACAGCAACATCCTGTAAAGGAATCTGTGCCGTGCTTGTGTAGGCATGCACCTGTATATAACCTGTCGCAGACAGAACGATCCCTCCTTTCATGGTTTCAGAGTATGATATGCAGTTAGACGAAACAAAGTGCAGGAGTTTATAAAAACCCCTGCATTTGCCGTATATTTTCTTGCTCGTGATCCAGTAGCTTTTGGCATAGCACTGAGACACGCTCATCGGAATGGTTAAATTGGTGTAGGTTCTTTAAACTCTTGATTACACCTTTTGTGTTTCCTTGAATAGTCATCGCTGCGGCTTTGGAATTGACATTTCCAAAGGAAAGCTGCATGCGCACCATCATATCAGTCATACCTTTAATGCCATAGGACAATTCTTCCAATTCCCAGCCACGCGACGCAGCAATAGCCTGTGCTTCGCGCTCAATGCTGTCGTACTCCTGAAGTTGTGATTTTAGAGCTGTTTGCAGGCTAGCCCGCAGCGGTACCTTCAAGACAGAACGAATGCCAAGCTGACCCATTTGTGTTGTTTTTAAAACTGACGATAACAGATCTTTACTGCCTTTCATATTTCATCACCCATTCCATTGTTCCCTTTCTTCAGTAGATTTATGCACTACTATTCATTCAGCGCATAGAATATACAGATGAAAAGGAGGGGATGCATTATGTGTGCAATTGCGGGGATAGTTGGCTTGGGCATTGACGATACAATAATGGAGAAAATGTTATCTACCATGCTTCGGCGGGGACCGGATGATACCGGAAAATACATTTCAGGAAACTGCGCACTGCTCCACAGCAGATTGTCGATCATCGATCCAAATGGCGGACATCAACCAATGACACTGGAATGGGCAGGGGAGAGATATACCATTGTATATAACGGCGAACTGTATAACACTGAGGAAATTCGTCGTGAGTTGGCAAATCTAGGGCACAGATTTCAGGGACATTCCGATACAGAGGTGCTTCTCCACGCTTACGCGCAGTGGGCCGGAAAGGCACTGGATAAACTAAATGGTATATTTGCATTCGCAGTGTGGGAAGAACGGGAGAAGCGGCTGTTTTTGGCAAGAGACAGAATGGGTGTGAAGCCGCTGTTCTACAAACTGCATGACGGTGGACTACTGTTTGCTTCAGAGATTAAATCCATTCTTGCTTACCCAACTGTCAAGGCAGAATTGGATGCTGCAGGTGCAGCGCATATTGTACTTATGGGACCGGGAAGAATCCCGGGTTCCGGTGTGCTGCGGGGGATCGATGAACTGGAGCCAGGCTGCTACGGCTTTTACAGCGGTGGGAAATGGGTCTGGAGACGCTATTGGAAGCTAACAGACCGGGAACATACCGATTCCTTTGAAGATACCGCTGAATATGTGCGTTTCCTGGTGACGGATGCCATTCGGCGGCAGATGGTCTCCGATGTTCCAATCGGAACATTCTTATCCGGTGGACTGGATTCCAGCCTAATTACTGCTGTTTGCGCCAATGAGATGAAAAATAAAGGTCAGATATTAAATAGCTTCTCTGTAGATTATGAAAATAATGATCGATACTTTGTTCCAGGCAAATTTCAACCAAACTCTGACAACGGTTATATTAGGATTATGCGCGACTTTCTTGGTATTAACCACCACTGGTCAGTCCTCACGCCGGAGGATCTGATAGCTGCTTTGGAAAATGCTACCGTTGCCAGGGATTTGCCCGGTATGGCAGATGTTGATTTTTCTCTGTTAGTCTTCTGTGGGGAAATACGAAAAGAGGTGAAGGTAACCCTTTCCGGTGAATGTGCTGACGAAATATTTGGAGGCTATCCCTGGTATCGGGATCCTGATGTTCGTGCGCTGGACGGCTTTCCGTGGGCACAAAATACAAGTCAAAGGGCAAATTTTTTGCAGCAGGAAATCACCGCAAGGATAGATCCTGATGAGTTTGTGCAGGACCACTATCGACAAACTCTGGAGAATAGTGATATTCTTCCCGGCACATCTGCTCAAGAGCGGCGTATGAAGGAAATGGTAAATCTTAATCACCGCTGGTTTATGCAGACACTACTGGACCGAAAGGACAGAATGAGCATGTACCATGGCTTAGAGGTGCGAGTGCCGTTTTGTGACTATCGAATCGCAGAGTATCTTTACGGCGTTCCCTGGGAGTATAAGGACTACCACGGCTGTGAAAAGGGGTTATTGCGGTATGCCATGAGGGATGTGCTGCCAGAATCCGTGCTATGGCGCAAGAAGAGTCCGTATCCAAAAACCTATGACCCCAGATATCTGAAATTGGTGAGTCAGGCGCTGAGAGAATTGCTAGCGCAAAAGGATGCTCCTATTTTGAAGATCATCAAACGGGAAGCGCTTGAAGACTTGCTGGGTGCAGAATACACTTGGCCATGGTATGGGCAGTTGATGAAAGTCCCGCAGACGATCGCATTCATGTTACAGCTAAACTTCTGGTTAAGAGAATATAAAATTAGTGTCATTTAATGATCGGCCAGTGAAGGTGAAGAGGTGCTAACCGAAAGGTGTCCGATATGCATCAATAGAGGTTTTGGTCCGGGAGCGAAATGCTGTGCGTACGTTTTTGCCGGTGCTTAAGAGCCGTTAAACTTAGAAAAGGGCGACATGATGGGTGGGTCTAATAACGAGAACTGGAATTTATAATGCTATCATGGTTGAAGCCCTATAACGAAATCTGTCTCAGGCTGAGGGTAAAACCTTGTCTGGGACTGATTTTCATATTTAAAGAGACTACCGGATATTTGCTGACTGTTAAAATCCACAAATCTCAATGGTAAATGTTCTTAAATTTGAAATATTCCATAATTTTTAGATTTGATGTTGTATTTTTGAGCAAAAAATGCTACTATACTAAAAACATCTGTACGTACCACATAGACTGGAAGTGAATATTTGTTTGTATGAAATATGTTGTGATTCTGGCTGACGGTATGGCCGATGAGCCACTGCAGGAGTTGGGGCATAAAACGCCGTTGGAATATGCAAGAACGCCTGCGATGGATGATCTGGCATGTAAAGGTCTGATGGGCACAGCCCAAACAGTGCCTGTTTCGATGAAACCTGGCAGTGATGTTGCCAATCTGGCTGTTCTGGGCTATGACCCACTGAGAAATTACTCTGGACGGTCCCCACTGGAGGCGCTTAGTGTAGGTGTTTCTATGGAGGAAGGGGATGTAATTTTCCGCTGCAATTTAGTGTCGCTGTCTGAGGATGAGCCTTATGAACAAAAAACCATTTTGGATCATAGCTCCGGTGAGATATCTACCGAGGATGCAGATGTTTTAATGGATGTTGTTCGGGACACATTTAACAATGAAGAATTTGGATTTTATACCGGAACCAGCTATCGTCATATTACCGTATGGAAGAACGGACAAGTGCTTGAAATGGAGCCACCACATGATCATTTGGGTGCAGTTATCGGTGCGTATTTGCCGGAACATGCGCTTTTTCGATCTATGATGGAGAAAAGCTTTGCGCTTCTGAATGAGCATCCTATAAATCTTCAGCGAGCTGCGGAGGGAAAGAATAAAGCAAATTCTCTTTGGTTCTGGGGTGCCGGAACGAGACCGTCTCTACAGAGCTTTTATGAGAAAACCGGGCTAAAAGCATCTATGATCTCAGCAGTGGATTTGCTGAAGGGAATCGCGACCGGCACAGGAATGGCTGTGGTTCAGGTCGAAGGTGCTACAGGGTCATTGGACACCAATTATGCGGGGAAAGCCAAGGCTGCGCTGAAAACATTACTGGACGATGGCCGTGATCTTGTATATATTCATGTGGAGGCCCCTGACGAAATGGGCCATCAGGGTAAGATTGACCATAAGGTAAAGGCGATTGAGAATATCGACTGTGAAATTGTTGGCGTAATAAAGCAAGCGCTGGATGCGTCAGGTGAAGATTACCGTATATTGGTACTGCCTGATCATCCCACACCGATCCGTTTGCGCACCCATACATCTGATCCTGTGCCTTATGTGTTGTACGACAGCACGCGCCAATGCAGACGCATTGCCCATTTTAATGAAAAGGAAGCCGCTGCGTCAGGAAATCATGAAGCAGAGGGATTCCGGCTCATAGAACGGTTAATCGGCAAGGAATCTATTGTAAGGTAGCATTTAAAACAAAAACATAATGAGAGGGAATGACCTATGCATAAAGTTCATTATTTAAATCCTATTTCTCCAAAAGGCACAGCCCTTTGGACCGAGGAATACCAAAAAACGGAAAATGTTATGGAGGCAGATGCTGTTGTAGTCAGGAGTGCAGCTATGCATGACATGACATTTTCTGACAATTTGCTGGCCATTGCTCGTGCGGGAGCCGGTGTTAATAACATTCCTTTGGAGCGCTGTGCCGAAGAGGGCATCGTGGTGTTCAACACACCTGGTGCCAATGCTAATGGTGTAGTAGAACTGGCTATTTGCGGTATGCTGCTGGGATGCCGGGATGTGATTGGCGGCATCAATTGGGTGCAGTCTATTAAGGATCAGGGTGATGTGGGCAAGAAGGTAGAGAAGGGAAAGTCTAAGTTTGCCGGTATGGAAATTGCGGGCAAACGCCTGGGCGTGATTGGATTGGGCGCTATAGGCGGTCCTCTTGCAAACGCTGCAATTAAGCTGGGCATGGAGGTTTACGGCTGTGATCCTTATATTTCCATTAATGCAGCCTGGCATTTAGACAGCCGTATCATTCCCGTTAAAACCCGTGAAGAGATTTACGCCCAGTGTGATATTATCACCGTCCATACACCGCTTCTGGAAAGCACTAAGAAGATGATCAATGCCGAAGCATTTTCTCAGATGAAGGATGGTGTGATCCTTCTGAACTTTGCAAGAGACCTGCTTGTGGATGATGATGCACTGGAGGCTGCGCTGAAGTCCGGAAAGGTAAAGCGCTATATTACAGATTTTCCCAATAATAAAACCGCAAGTATGGAGGGCGTAGTTGCCATTCCCCACTTAGGTGCCTCTACGCAGGAATCGGAAGATAACTGTGCAATGATGGCTGTCAAACAGGTAATGGATTACCTGGAAAACGGCAATATCATTAATTCTGTGAATTTTCCCGCCTGTGACATGGGTGTATGTACAAAGGCCGGAAGAATTACGATCCTACACAAAAACATCCCCAATTCCTTGAGCCAGTTTACTACCACCGTTGCGAAGGAGAATATTAATATCTCTGATATGATGAACCGCAGTAAGGGTGAATATGCCTATACTATGTTGGATTTGGATGGCATACCCTCCGAAGCGGTGGTAGAAGCCTTGAATCAAATTGATGGCGTACTGCGCGTGCGGGTTATTTGATATTGATTGGAAAGAAATTTCTGACCGTATAATTATTAAACAGAAGAACCCCGGCAAAAGCAGGTGAACACTTGCTTTTGCCGGGGTTCTGATAGTATTTGCAGTTTTCGCTATTTCCCTAATTCCTGACTACGCTTAAAGGCTTTGCTAATGCAATCAATTATTGCACCGCGGAAGCCGTGCTCTTCCAAGGCTTTTAGTCCTGCAATGGTGCTGCCACCGGGGGAGCATACAGCATCCTTCAGTGTACCAGGGTGCTGGCCGGTTTGCAGAACCATTTCTGCCGCACCTGACATGGTAGCGGCTGCATATTCGATGGCTTTCTCCCTGGGCAAGCCACAGGCAACGGCTCCATCTGCCAGTGCTTCAATGAACATGTACATATATGCAGGACCGCATCCGGACAAGGCACTTGCACCATCTATGAGTTTTTCGTCCAGTGCATCCAATTTGCCGCAATAACGCATATCCGCGAGGAAGCTTGCAGCCGTCTGCTGGTCTACTAGGGAATTACAGCAATATTGGGTCATGCCACAGCCAACAGAGATTGGGGTATTGGGCATAATGCGTATCACAGGCAGGGAAGTACCTGCCATAGCTTCAACCTTAGCCATCGATTGGCCGGCTGCCATGGTAATTAGAACAGGTTTTCTTTCGCTCAATGTGGGCTGTAATGGCGCTAATACAGCCGCCATCATTTGGGGCTTTACAGCCAGAAAAATCCGGTCACATTCCTGCGCGACTCTCTGAACATCTGTGTAAATACAGCCCAACTCTTCTGCAAGAGATCTGGCCTTTCCGGAGCGATCCGTGATCATAATTTCCTGTGTGACTTTCGACAACGCTCTTGCAACGGCACCTCCCATGTTGCCACAACCGATAAAACCATATTTCATTGCTTTAGCCCTCCTATCTGATATGACCGTTGCCCTGAATGACGTATTTATAAGTGGTCAGCTCCCGAAGACCCATAGGTCCTCGAGCGTGCATTTTCTGGGTTGAAATGCCCATTTCACATCCCAAGCCAAATTCACCGCCATCAGTAAAGCGGGTAGAGGCATTCACATAGACTGCGGCGCTATCCACACCTGCGGTGAATAGCGAGATCGAATCCGGGTTTTCGGAAACGATTGCTTCACTGTGTCCTGTGGAGTGACAGCTAATGTGACGGATCGCTTCCTGAACATCTTCGACGCACTTGACAGCCAAAATATAATCCAGAAATTCCGTATCAAAATCCTTGTTGCTTGCAGGTGTTCCTGGGATGATACTTTGCGCAAAAGTATCCAATCGCAGCTCCACGGGAACGTGGCCTGCTTTTTTTCGGTTGATAACCAGCCGCTCCTGAAGTGCAGGCAGCAGGGTAGGGGCGATAGCTCTATCAACCAGCAGAACCTCCTGGGCATTGCAGACACTGGGTCGGCTGGTTTTGGCGTTTTCAATAATTTTTAGCGCCATATTAAGATCTGATGATTTTTCTACATAAACGTGACAGATACCAGTACCGGTGGCAATACAGGGTACTGTGGCATTTTGTATACACGCATTAATTAGGCCCGCACCGCCTCTTGGGATCAGAAGGTCCACATACCCCTGTGCGGTCATCAGCGCAGTAGCGCTGTCCCTAGAGGTATCGGTAACCAAATTGATGGCGTTTTCTGTAATCCCAACAGATCTCAGACCGGAGCGTAGGGCGTTCGTAATGGCGCTGGCGGAACGAAAGGCATCTTTACCACTGCGCAGGATACATACATTTCCGCTTTTTAAGGTTAGGGCAGCCGCATCGCTTGTTACGTTTGGGCGGCTCTCATAAATGATAGCGATTACACCCATGGGCACGCTTATTTTGCGAATATTCAGCCCATCAGAACGGGTGTAATCCTCAATTACTTTGCCTACAGGATCCGGAAGTCTTGCCACATCCCGGATTCCACTGGCCATAGAAGCGATACGCTGGGGTGTGAGTTTAAGTCTATCCAACATAACTGGGGAAATAGTAGCTGTCGCCAATTCCATATCGAGGGCATTTGCTGCCAAAATCTTATCTTTCTGGTCCAGAATTGCATCCGCCATTGCTTCCAGCGCAGCATTTTTCTGAGTAGATGACAGCACGGCAATTTCCGCCTTTGCCGCTTTTGCGGCTTGCAGCATTTCAGTCATAAGCTTTCTCCGTAAAAGTAGTGCCCACATTTTTTCCATCCAAAACGGCATAAAGATTAGCAGGGTCATTTCCGTTGGTAATGATCATGTCACAGCCACAGGCCAGACATATCTTTGCTGCCAACAGTTTGGTGACCATACCGCCAGTGCCAAGCTTACCGCTGCCTCCAGCCAGAGCAAAAATTGCATCATCGACCTGACTTGCCCGGTGGATCAGCTCTGCATCCGGGTGCGTATGAGGATCGGCAGTATATAGGCCGTCGATATCCGAAAGAAGGATCAGCTTGTCCGCTTTGATACTCTCTGCAACGATCGCGGCTAACGTATCATTATCACCAATACCGATCTCCTCAGTAGAAACTGTATCATTTTCATTAATAATAGGGATGGCACCGAGGGAAAGCAAACGGCTAATAGTATTGCTGAAATTAGTATGCCGTGCTTCGTTTTTTACATCATCTCCGGTAATCAACAATTGCGCGACTGTGTGGCTGTACTGGCTGAACAGCTTATCATATGTGTACATTAGTTCGCACTGGCCTACGGCGGCTGCTGCCTGCTTTGTAGGCATATCACCGGGACGCTCCTGAAGTCCTAATTTTCCAACACCCATGCCAATAGCACCGGAGGAGACAACAATTACCTCATGTCCGCTGTTTTTGATGTCACTGATTACCTTGCAAAGTGCTTCCACCCGGCGGATATTCAGGTGACCTGTCGAATAGGCCAGTGTGCTGGTGCCAATTTTGATCACGACTCGCATAAGCTAGAACCTCCCAAAGTAGCATTCCTTTACATTATAACGTCTATTTTAAAATAAATAAAGATGGAATTTTACACTTATTTCAGATTTAAAATGCAGGGAATTTATATATGTTTGCAGATTTATCAATTTACCTATTGACTTTAGCGCAATAAAGTGATAAAATGGCCGGGCAATTTACAGAAAGGAAGTATCTGTTTATGAAGTCGCTGCACAACCGGGAGACGGATCTGTTGTTTGAAGCTATATTGGCATTGAATAACCTGGAAGAGTGTTACCTGTTTTTTGAGGATATTTGTACGGTAAAGGAATTGCAGGCGATTACACAGCGTTTCCAGGTAGCTTGTCAGTTGGATTTAGAGCGGAACTATCTGGAGGTTTCTGAAGACACCGGTGCCAGTTCGGCAACAATTAGCCGGGTCAATAAATGCCTGATGTACGGAAGCGGTGGCTACCGTACGGTTCTGGATAGGCTGAAGAAAGTGGGGAAGCTGGAAAATGTCTGTGGAAATGATATTAAAGAATGATGAACGGGCAGTGCTTGCCCTGCGGGAACTATATCGGCAGTACGGATATCTGCCTTATAAAATGAGCCGGTTTGAGGAATATGATCTCTATGTTCAGAATAAGGACTTTCTGGTTTCTGATCAAATTATTACCTTCTCGGATAGAAACGGCCGCCTTTTGGCGCTGAAGCCTGATGTTACGTTATCCATTATTAAGAATGTTCCCGATCAGCCGGGCTCCATCCGGAAGGTATATTATAATGAAAATGTTTACCGTGCAGATAAGGGGTCTGGGGTGATCAAGGAGATCATGCAGGCAGGACTTGAATGTGTTGGCGATTTGGGAGTGTATGAGATCGCCGAGGTAGTTCTATTGGCAGCAAAAAGCCTCTCACAGATTGGAGAACGGTTCCTTCTGGATATTTCTCACATGGGGCTGGTCAGTGCAGTGCTAAGTGACTGCGGTTTTACGCAAGCAGCTAAGCTGAAAGCTATGACCTGTCTGCGTCAGAAAAACGTGCATGAACTGTTGGATCTGTGCAGGAAAGAGGGATGTGATACAACAAGCACGGAAACGCTCTGTGCCCTGTGCCTGAATAGCGGCGAGCCTGCTGGGGTTCTCTCTGTAATTGAGAAGTTGATTACATCGGATGCTGCACGTTCGGCGCTTATTGAGTTGAAACAGATTTTTGCGTTGTTGGCTAACCAAGGCTTTGAAGACACTGTTCGTATTGATTTTTCTGTTGGAAGTGATATGACCTATTACAGTGGTGTTGTATTTAAAGGTTATTTGGAGGGTGTCCCTACTGGGATTTTGTCCGGCGGACAGTACGATAAGCTGCTGCGGAAAATGGGCAGATCCAGCAGTGCAATCGGCTTTGCTATTTATTTGGACCTTTTAGAACGACTGGGTGGGTGTGCTAGCGGCTTTGATGTGGATGCAGTTCTGTTGCACAACCCAAAGGCCGATATTGCCCAGATAACAGCAGTATCAGAAGAGCTTCGGAAAAATGGAAGTGTATTGGCGGTCACGCAGAGACCCCAGGGATATACCTGGCGTAAACTTTATGATCTGCAGAATGGGGAGGCGGTATTGATTGAAGACAATGGTTAATATTGCTCTGCCAAAAGGCAGACTGGGTGAAAAGGTCTATGGACTTATGAAAGCAGCGGGCTTTGAGTGCCCCTCTATTGAAGAAAATAACCGAAAACTTACTTTTGAAAATCCTGAGAAGGGTGTTCGGTATTTTTGGGTAAAGCCGTCCGATGTCTCTATATATGTGGAACGTGGCGCAGCAGATATTGGCGTAGTTGGCAAAGATATTTTGCTGGAATATGAACCGGATGTATATGAACTGTTGGATCTAAATATAGGCAATTGTCGTGTTGCGGTAGCCGGAAAGAAGGATTTTCGGGACCCTGCAGGTGCTACTTTGCGGGTAGCGACTAAATTCCCCAATATTGCCAGCCGGTATTACAACAGCAAGTGCCGGGATATCGATATTATTAATCTGAACGGGTCTATCGAGCTTGCGCCGCTCCTTGGGCTGTCTGATGTGATTGTGGATATTGTGGAAACTGGCACAACTTTACGAGAAAACAATTTGGCGGTCCTTGAGGAGATCGTTCCTGTCAGTGCACGACTGATCGCTAATGTGGCAAGTATGAAATTCAAACAAGTACCTATTGAGCGTATTTTATGCAGTCTACAACAGCAAGGGAGGGGAACACTATGATTCGGATTATGAATTATGGCCAGGTGCCGAACAGCGAAGTTTTTTCCCGTGTTATGGCAAATATGGATGTATCTAATATTGTTTCTGAGATTATCCGCAATGTGCGTGTGGATGGAGATAAGGCGGTACTTGCCTATACTGAGAAATTTGACCGTGTCATCTTAGAAAGTATGGAAGTCACCCAGGCAGAGATTCAGGAAGCGTTCGAAAGTGTGGACAAGCAGTTCCTTTCTATTTTGGAAAGCGCTGCGGAAAATATCCGTAATTTTCACAAAAATCAGATACGCAGTGGATTTATTATGCATCGCAGGGGTGTAACCCTTGGACAGAAGATCACGCCCATTGAAAAGGTTGGTATCTATGTCCCCGGCGGTACAGCATCTTATCCGTCTACAGTGCTTATGGACACAATTCCTGCAAAAATTGCCGGTTGCCCACAGATCGTCATGGTGACACCACCAAACCTGAACGGTAAAATTGCTCCAGCAATTCTTGCAGCCGCAAAAATCGCAGGTGTGGACCGTATTTTTAAGGTAGGCGGTGCACAGGCGGTAGCTGCACTGGCATACGGGACACAGTCTATCCCCCGGGTGGACAAAATCGTTGGCCCCGGAAATGCTTTCGTTGCGGAAGCAAAACGGCAGGTATTTGGACAGGTGGCCATCGATATGATCGCGGGACCCAGTGAAATATTGATTGTTGCGGATGGAAAGAGTGATCCGGTACATGTGGCCACAGATCTGCTTTCTCAGGCGGAGCATGACAAGCTAGCCAGTGCGGTACTGGTGACAGACAGTCGGGACTTAGCATTAGCTGTTCAGGCTGAGTTAGAACGGCAAATCCCACTGCTTCCCAGAACGCAAATTGCTCGTCAGTCCATCGACGATCATGGCAAGATCATTGTTGCTGACAACCTGAATGTGGTTATAGATATTGCAAATGAGCTGGCACCGGAGCATTTAGAGTTAATGGTTGACAATCCCTTTGACTATTTGGATGGCATTCGTAATGCAGGTTCCATTTTTATGGGGAGGTACTGTCCAGAAGCCCTTGGTGATTATTATGCCGGACCTAACCACACCTTACCCACAAGTGGAACTGCACGGTTTTCTAGCCCGCTGTCGGTGGATGATTTTGTAAAGAAAAGCCAGTTTACATACTATACGAAAGAAGCACTTTCAAATTGCGCAGAAGATGTGGCATACTTTGCACGGCAGGAGAGCCTTGAGGCTCATGCCCGCAGTGCATTAACACGGAATAAGGACTGATTATAATGAGCCGTTATTTAAAGCAGTGTTATCAAGCGCTGGAAGCCTATGTACCGGGCGAACAGCCCGGGAATATAGAATATGTGAAACTGAATACAAATGAGTCTCCCTTCCCCCCAGCCCCTCAGGTAATTAGGGCGCTGGGGCCGAAAGATGTGGAGTTACTGCGTCTTTACTCGGATCCCAGCGGAAAGGCTCTAAAAGGAAAATTAGCGGGACTTTACGGTCTGGAGAGCGAAAATATTTTTCTATCCAACGGGTCTGATGATATTCTGAACTTTGCCTTTATGGCCTTTGCCGATGACCGGGGCGCAGTATTTCCTGATATTACATATGGCTTTTATCCGGTATTTGCGGATCTTCATGGAATCAACTATACCCAGATTCCTTTGTTGCCTGATTTCAGTGTGAATTACAAGGACTACTGTGGCCAAAACAAGTTGGTTGTCCTGGCGAATCCCAATGCGCCAACCGGCATGGGTATACCGGTGTGGCAAATTGAAGAGATTCTAAAAACCAATTTGGATAGTGTAGTGGTTATTGATGAAGCGTATGTAGATTTTGGCGGGGAAAGCTGCTATCCGCTCATCCATAAATACGATAATCTACTGGTAGTGAGAACATTTTCTAAATCCCGATGTATGGCAGGGGCACGGCTTGGGTATGCGTTTGGACCGGCAGAGCTTATCGAAGACCTAAAAAAGATCCAATATTCCACCAATCCCTATAATGTAAACCGTTTGACTATGCGGTTGGGTGAGATCACCGTGGATGCGGATAGCTACTATCGGGATAAATGCGCGGAGATTATCCGTGTCCGTGAGTGGACCGATAAGCAATTAACAGCGCTTGGTTTTACTGTTCTTCCCAGCCAGGCTAACTTTCTCTTTGCCGCCAGTTCCTTTGTTTCTGGTCAGGTACTTTATGAACAGCTAAAGGAGCGTGGCGTGCTTGTACGGTATTTCAGCAAGTCCAGAATCTGTGATTTTGTGCGGATTACCATTGGCACAGCGCAGCAAATGCAGGTCCTGATCGAAGAGATTAAAGAAATATTAGGAGGCATATATGAGAACTGCTGATATTAGTCGCAAGACTGCGGAGACGGATATTATCTTAAAATTAAATCTGGACGGTAGTGGGAAATGCACGGTCAATACTGGCTGTGGCTTTCTGGATCATATGCTGACACTGTTTGCCTCTCATGGCCGTTTTAACTTGACCGTTACCTGTAAAGGGGATACCTATGTAGACGATCATCATACTGTCGAAGATGTCGGTATCTGCCTGGGAACGGCATTTAATCAAGCGCTGATGGATAAGAGAGGCATTACCCGCTATGGAAATTGTCTGTTGCCCATGGATGAAGCACTGATTTTGAGTGCTGTAGATATTTCCGGGCGATCCTGCCTGTGTTATGACTTAGGGATTCCCACTGAAAAGATCGGTTCCTTTGACACAGAACTATTGGAAGAGTTTTTCCTGGGGTTTGTACGGAATTGTCCGATGAGTTTGCATATTCGTAAGCTGGCAGGTGTCAATTCACATCATATTGCAGAAGGCTGTTTCAAGTCTGTAGCCCGTTCTTTACGTATGGCAGTACGTATGGATGAAAGCTGTCCGAATGAGATCCCATCTACTAAAGGAGTTTTATAATGATCGGCATAATCGATTATGGCGTAGGAAATCTCTTTTCTCTTCGTTCTTCCTTTGAAAGTTTGGGTCAGAAAGTATTTGTATCTGGGGATGAAGCTGAACTGGTGAAGGCTGATCGACTTGTTCTACCTGGCGTGGGCGCATTTGGTGATGCGGCAACTAAACTGCAACAAAGCGGTCTGGACCGCTTTGTATGTCATCAGGCTGGAAGCGGAAAGCCTTTGCTAGGCATTTGTCTCGGTATGCAAATGCTGTTTGATAAAAGCTATGAATATGGTGAACATCAGGGATTGGGCCTGCTGCGAGGTCAGGTGGTATCAATGGCTGGCCGTTTACCTCAAAATTTAAAGATTCCACACATGGGATGGAATCAGTTGCTGTTTCGAAATCCGGATAGTGTGCTGCTTTCAGGGATCCGGGAAGGGGACTATGTATATTTTATTCATTCCTATTTTGCGGATGGCTGTGATGATTCCCTGGCTGCTGTAACAGACTATGGCAAAATGCTAACAGCTGTTGTTGAGAAGGATAATGTGTTTGGCTGCCAATTTCACCCGGAAAAGAGTGGAGAGATAGGTTTGAAGATTTTGAATGCATTTTGCAATATATAAGGAGCAAACGAAAAATGATATTGTTTCCTGCAATTGATTTATATCAGGGAAAGGCTGTGCGGCTTTTTCAAGGTGATTACGCCAAAATGACTGTTTACAGTGAGGATCCAACGGTGGTTGCCGCGGATTTTCGGGATGCTGGGGCCACACATCTGCACTTAGTTGACTTAGAGGGGGCCAGGTTTGGCACTACTTCTAATTTAAATACGATTCGTAAGATTGTAGAGATGTCACAGCTTTCCACGGAGGTGGGAGGCGGTATTCGAAATATGCAGACAGTAGAGCGTTACCTGGATATTGGTGTTGATCGAGTAATATTGGGAACTGCAGCAGTGACGGATCGTGCTTTTTTAGAGCAGGCGCTGGACAGGTTTGGCAAAAAAGTTGCTGTAGGCGTGGATTTAAAGGATGGTTATGTGGCGATTCGGGGCTGGACAGAGAAATCCGCACTAACAGCGGAGGACTTTTTTGCCCAAATGCAAGCACTGGGTGTGGCAACTGTGATCTGCACAGATGTTTCCAGAGATGGTGCCATGCAGGGTACAAACCGGGAATTGTATCGCACGTTGTCAAAGAAGTTTACCATTGAGTTGATTGCTTCAGGTGGCGTGTCCTCGCTGAAGGACATAGCCGCTTTACGTCAGATGGGACTATACGGTGCCATTATCGGAAAGGCCTACTACACCGGCGCAGTAGCTTTGAAGGATGCTCTGGAGGTTGCCCAATGATTACAAAAAGAATCATTCCCTGTTTGGATGTACGGGACGGCAGGGTAGTAAAGGGTACAAATTTTCAGGGATTGCAGGATGTTTCGTCCCCGGTAGCTCTTGCAAAATATTACAGTGAACATGGTGCAGACGAACTGGTGTTTTATGATATTACTGCTTCTGCTGAGGGACGTAAGCTCTTTACTGGTATTTTACGGAAAGTAGCACAGCAGATATTTATCCCGTTAACGGTTGGCGGCGGCATCAATACCGTGGAAGATTTTGATCGTGTACTGAAATGTGGTGCAGACAAGGTTAGCGTCAATTCCGGAGCAATACGAGACCCCAGCCTTGTTTATCACGCGGCCAAGCGGTACGGTGACCAATGTGTTGTTTTATCTGCGGATGTGAAGCGGGTTGATGGCGTATTTCGCGTATTTGCCAAAGGCGGTCGTGAAAATACCGGCATGGAAGCTATCAGTTGGATCAAGCATTGTGTTTCCAATGGCGCAGGAGAGGTGGTACTCAATTCTATTGATACCGATGGTGTAAAGCAGGGTTTTGACCTTGAAATGCTGGATGCAGTGAGTGATGCTGTAGATGTTCCTGTGATCGCGTCCGGTGGGGCGGGGTGCATGGAAGACTTCGTGACTTTGTTTCAAAAGCTGCCGAAGGTCGATGCTGGCCTGGCCGCATCTATTTTTCACTTTGGACAGGTGTCGATCACTGATTTAAAGCAGACACTCAGAAATAAAAATATTACAGTGAGGTTATAAAAATGAATCTGGAAAGTCTTAAATTTGACGAAAAGGGACTAATCCCTGCGATCGTGGTGGATGATGATACGAGCAAAGTACTGACGCTTGCATATATGAATCAGGAGAGTTTGGAAATCTCGTTGAAAAAGAAACTGACCTGTTTTTATAGCCGTTCCCGCCAAGAACTGTGGCTAAAAGGGGAGACCAGCGGTAATTATCAGCACATTCAGTCCGTTACTGCAGACTGCGACCTGGATGCACTAGTTGTGCGGGTAAAGAAAGACGGCCCTGCTTGCCATATGGGAACTGATTCCTGCTTTATAAACCCAGTCCTTGGCCAGGAACAGGAGCCATTTTCCCTAGAAAGCCTGTACACGCTGCTGCTGGAGCGTAAAGCGCAGATGCCTGAGGGCTCCTATACTACATATCTGTTTCAGAAAGGCTTAGATAAGATCCTTAAAAAGGTCGGAGAGGAAAGCACTGAAGTAATTATCGCCGGTAAAGCAATGGATAAAGCAGAAACCATATATGAGATTGCTGACCTTGCGTACCATGTGTTAGTCTTGATGGCACAGATGGGCATCCATGTTTCGGATATTCGCCAGGAGTTGGCTGGGCGTCATGTGATTGATCATAAGGTAAAGCAGGAAAAAATGGTTTAAATGTGTTAAATGCGGCCCGGATGAGTAATATTATTGGGTTAGATCGATATTAATATGATCAATTTTACTGATTCATGCTTTTAGCAGTTTTGACCTTTGGCTTTTTATTTACCACTCGGATCTGTTGAGTCGTAACAAGCGGATAAGCAACTACCAAATTGCCATCCAGGTCCTCTTGATGCATTTCTATACCGGTAATCTGGCTGTTTTCATAGGTTATATAGTAATATACCCCCTTGTCCACATTGCAACAACTTGAATACACTGTCTTCTCATAACCATTTCCAACCCGGACACATCCATTTTGCTGGAAAACAGAACCGAGAATGTGAAAGAATTGACTGATGCTGGCGGATTCCGAATCCTCGGAAATAGAATTTAGCTTAGTAAAGGAAGCTTTTATAAATCGGGAAGCAGAGGACAAATCTCCAGGAAGACCGATGGCACCCATTCCCCGGCTGTATGGTGTTAGATCGATTTGGGGTGCTAATCGATTGGTTGGTTCCTCCCGGGTCAGATTCAAATAATTTTTTAAATTATGCATATGGTAGTCAAAGGGCGGGTTATTAGTAAGCACACCGATCGGATTTTTGTATATCTTCAGACCATCCTTCAGTGGCTCAATAGTAATTGCGTGATGCTTATCAGCAAGGATCCAATGCAGAGGAGACAATGCCAATTCCTCACTGAAGGCGATTTCCGCCAGATTGATCCGCTTTAAAAGGGGCATAGCTTCTTCTACGGTGGAACATTGTGCCAATATCCACGGAATCAGTTCAAATGGAGCAATATTGTCCTTATTATTGTTTAAGGGTAAATATACTGCATTTCCCGGGAAATTTAGGGCAGCCATGCTAAGTCCCTTTTCATTCGTGCCATCATAATACAGGGGATACCCACCTGAGACGGTTGCCATACCAATCATGGCATAGTGCCTTGTTACTGTTCCTGCGCAGCGAAAGGAAAGTGGATAATTTCGCGGTGTTACTGTTACTGTTTCCTGGTATGAGTAATCCAAATCCAGATTTCGTCCAAAATAATGATCTGTTGATTTATAGGTTATTGCTGTGCACATATTACAATCACTCCTTATATGTAGTGTTCCGCAAATTTAATATAACTTGCAAATAATGTGCAAAGAAATAGAAGGCTCCTGTTTTTCTTTAATAAGTAATATGATTTAAATAATGGAGGCGGTACTGTGATTACTTATGAACAGATAACGAAAAGTGAGGCCATTAAGACATATATCATTCGAGCTGATGAATCGCTGGGGGCATTGGGATATACTGAGCACAGTTTTGCCCATGTGATGCATGTAGCAGAAATGGCTGGTTATATTTTAAAAACATTGGGATTTGATGACCGTACAATTGAACTAGCTAAGATTGCAGGTTATTTACACGATATTGGAAATTTAGTAAATCGTAAGGAACACTCCCAGTCAGGAGCGATTATGACTTGGAGTATACTGAACGATATGGGGTGTGATCCCGCTGAAGTAGCTACCATTGTAACAGCTATTGGCAACCATGATGAGGGCACGGGTGTGCCAGTTAATGCGGTTGCTGCAGCGCTGATTCTTGCGGACAAGGCAGATGTGCGCTGGACACGGGTTCGAAACAGGGATATTGCAACCTTTGATATTCATGACCGGGTTAATTATTCCGTCAAAAAATCCGCGCTAAAGATAAATGAGGATAAAACATTGATAAAATTGAAGCTTACAGTGGATACCAAATTGGGTTCTGTAATGGATTACTTTGAAATATTTATGGAACGTATGATGCTTTGTCGCAAGGCTGCAGAGAAGTTGGGCCTGCAGTTTAAACTAATCATTAATGAACAACAGCTTATTTAATACACCATAATTATGCCCCGGTACACCAAATATACCGGGGCTGATTTTTCTTATTTTCGCAAGGCTTCCAAAAGCTCATGGCGTAAGGTTAAGATCTGCTTGACATGATAATTGGTTACAACGTCCCGCTCCATTACTGAGTCCAGAGGGCGCTCGTCGCGAATATGTGCGCCTGCTGCGCATAGCCGGCGGCGGTTTTCCGCATTTAGCCGACCTGGATGACCTGCTCTGCTTAATATTTCCAACCGGGCTAATAATTCTCGTGCCTTCCCTTCACATACACGAAATGCATCCAGATCCCGGCGCTGACGGCGCATGTTGAGCAGAAATCTCTGGTTTGAGAAGATACGGAGCTGCTGTTCCATGAAATTGATCGTATGTGTCATTTCGTTCGCATCCGGTATTACATCATCGCCATCAAACATGTCCTCTAAAAAAGCAATAACTTCCTTATCTAACGTCTCTACAGTAGTACAAATCTGACGTCGGTTATCATAGGGGAAAATAAGCATATTAATCAGCATACCCACAGCTAATCCAATAGCCGTATCCCATATCCGTCCCAGTGCATAGGTTATAGGCTGAATATCTGGAATGGTACACAACATTACCAGGATAAGGCAGGGGAGGCTGGGTGAATACCGTACACCTATCATATTATACAGCGTGATCAGCAAAACGATGCCAAACCCTATGGCAACTAATGAGGGAAGATTGATAGCCGACAGAAGAACACCAGCCAACGCACCGAATACAACACCAACGATCTGTGCAACACAGGATTCCAGAGATTCCTTGAAAGTGGGCTGTACCGCCGCCATAGCGCCCAGCATAGCAAATATTAATCTGGAATCAGTGGTGCCCAGTGCCTCAACAATCAGCATAGATAGAATAACCGCTGCAGCGGTCTTAATTGTCCGCATACCAACATGAACACGAAAATGACTTTTTTTCATATAAAACCCTTTTATTTAAGATACCACATCAAACTGTGCCTGATAAAGCTGCTTGTAGAAACCGTTTCCTGCCATCAGTACGTCGTGGTTTCCCTGTTCCACAACCCGCCCGTCCCGCATGACCAGAATGTTGTCAGCAGAGCGTATGGTGGACAGCCGATGGGCAATCACAAAACAGGTCTTACCCTCCATCAGTTTCCACATGGCTTTCTGAATCCGTTCCTCGGTCCGGGTATCTACGTTAGAGGTAGCTTCGTCGAGGATTAACATACGGGCATCCAGCAGCATGGCCCTGGCAATGGTGAGAAGTTGTTTCTGTCCTTTGGAAATAGACGTGCCATTGTCAGACAGGACTGTGTTGTAGCCATTTGGAAGTCTTGAGATATATCCATGAATATGGGCAGCCTTACAGACTCGTATCACATCATCTAATGTGGCATCCGGCTTGCCGTAGGCAATGTTCTCAAAGATCGTACCATGGAAGAGCCAGGTGTCCTGCAGGACCATGGTATAGGCCCGTCGAAGACTGTCTCGAGTCATTCCGCGGATGTCTTTACCGTCTACCAGCACAGCACCGTTGTCCACATCGTAGAACCGCATCAATAGATTGATAATGGTTGTCTTACCAGCACCGGTGGGGCCTACAATGGCCGTTAGCGAGCCAGGCTTGGCATGCAGGGAGAAATCCTTAATAATAGGTTTTCCCGGATTGTAGGAAAAATCAACATGTTCCAACCGAACATCACCGGCCACTTCAGTAAGGACGTGGGCATCCGGTGCATCCGCTTTTTCCGGTTTAGCATCAATCAGGAAAAAGACACGCTCAGCAGCGGCAAACGCACTTTGCAGTTCCGCAATGATATTGGCTACCTCGTTGATTGGGCCGGAAAATTTACGTGAGTACTGAACAAACATGGACAAGTCACCAAGTCCAACCTCACCCCGAAGAAACAGCAGAGAACCAAAAATACAAACCAGTGCCAGCGACACATTATTAATGTTATTGACCAAGGGTCCAGTAATGGTACCATTCGCTTCCGCTTTAATATAGGCCTCCACAGCAGTTTTGTTCTTCTCGTCGAAGCGGTTTAATACTGCTTCTTCCTGACCATAAGCACGGATGGTTTTTTGGCCGGAAAGCATCTCTTCAACAAAACCATTAAGTTGTCCTAACTTTGCACTTCGTTTCCGAAACAGAGGGCGGACGATTCCTGCCAGCCATTTAGTGGTCAGAATGGTAACGGGGATCATCATCAAAAAAATCAGGACAAGTTTTGGTGCAATGGACAGCATCATCACAATGGAAACAGTAACAGTTATAACACTGTTCAGGATCTGAAGAAGATCTGTCGATAAAGATTGATTGACTGTATCCACATCGTATGTAATGATGCTGATCAGGTCGCCAGTTTGGTAACCATCAAAGAAGCATACAGGAAGATGTGACATGTTCTCAAAAATGTCATGTCGCATTTGGCGGGAAACTCGACGCGACAGGCGGATCATTACAAAATTCAGCAGATAAGTCAGAGCGGCTGATGTAATATAGCAGATAGCCATCAATGCAGCACAATAGATTACGGCATCCATATCCACAATACCTGTATCCAGATCAATAGCATTAATGGCTTTGCCGGAAAGCATCGGGCCATATAGACTTAGCAAGCTGGAGCAAACGGAAAGAATTGCTGCCAGAACCAATAGTAGGCGGTGCAGTCCTAAATATTTCCAAAGTCTCTTTATCAATACGCCTCGAGGCAGGTGTGTTGTACGGTCCCGTGTGTTAGGCGAACGACGATCACTAATGATATTGGGATTTCTCATACTGTCACCTCCTGGGCACCCATCTGTGTGTTCGCTATAATACGATATTCCTCACAGTTTTCTAGCAGCGTATCGTGATTGCCGCAGCCTATGACCTGACCCTCAGAAAGTACCAGAATGAGGTCGGCATGACGCAGAGAACTGACACGCTGGGCAACCAGAACTGTTGTAGTTTGGCTATAATTATCCCGAAGATCACGGCGGAGCAGGGCATCGGTACGATAGTCCAGTGCAGATGATGCATCGTCCAGTATAAGGATTTCCGGAGATCCCGCTAATGCACGTGCAATCAATAGCCGCTGCCTTTGGCCTCCAGAGAGATTATTGCCCCGAACAGCTACAGAAGATTTCATACCAGCTTCCTTTTCTGCAATAATTCCGGATGCCTGTGCGTGTTTGGCTGCTTGTATCAGGTGTTCATCTGGGATATTTCGAAAGAATCGGATATTATGGGCAATATCTCCCTCTGTAACAAAATCGTTTTGGAAAACAACGCCAAACTTTCCACGAAGCGCAGCCGGTTCAATGGTCCGTACATCCTGACCGTTGATCAGGATCTGTCCTTTGTCTGGATCGTAAAGGCGCATCAGCAAATTCAATATTGTGCTCTTGCCGGAACCTGTAGCGCCTAAAATTCCAAGAGTTTGTCCATGCTCCAACCGAAAACTAAGATGGCTGATATTGTCACCTTTGCCAGTGTAGGAGAAGGTTACATCTCTGAATTCTATATACGCAGAGTCAGCATCTGGCTCAGTAGCCGGCTGCAGTGTCAAATCCTCCGGTAATTCCAGTACATCTACTACACGTCGGGCACTGGCTTCCGCTTTAGACCACATAACAAAAATGCGTGTGATACCTAGCATCGCGTTTAGAATCAGCGTAAAATACTGCAGAAATGCAACAATAACAGGTGCCTCCGTATGGCCGTCTCTAACCCGAAGGGCACCCAGCAGCACAGCCACGGTCAGTCCCAAATTCAGCACTAACGTGGTCGCCGGGTTGGTAATGGCGGTGATGCTGCCTGCCTTTTCATCGACAGCCGTCAGTTCTGAATTGACAGTGTTGAACCGGTTCTTTTCATGCTCTGTTTTACTTAATGCCTTAATGACTCGTACCCCCGTGATGTTTTCCTGGACAGTACGTACAACTCGGTCCAGCACCGATTGCTGCTTTGAATAAAGTGGAATACTGTACTTGGTGACAAAATAGACCAGTAGTGAAATGATCGGCAGCAACGTGATCAGGACCAGAGCTAGCCCGGCATCCATGATCAGCATCATCACAATGCCGCCAACCAGCAGAATTGGCGCGCGGATGCCCATACGCTGCACTCTGGCCAGCATCTGGTTGATATTATAGGTATCACTGGTAAGTCTTGATTCGGCGGAAGAAACTGTTAATCTGTCCATCTGTTTTGCGGATAGGTGCATCAGCTTTTTAAACAAATCATGACGGATTGCCAGAGTGATCTTACCGGCAGACATTGCACTCATCCGGTTTGCAAGTATGTTCAGCACCATACATACCGCAGCGCACACGATCATCAAAACACCGTACAAGTAAACCAGAGAAGCGTCTCCGGAGCCGGTGCCCAACGACAGGATAAATTCCATTAAATAGGGAATCAGCAGCTCCGCCATTGCGGCGGCGGTTTTGATGCCCAGCGTCAAACAAATGTAACCCACGAAGGGCTTGATATAGCGGTAAATCTTTCCCATATTTCAATGCTCCTCCATCCACTGTGCGGCCCGATTTTTCATCTTCGTCAGCATTAAGATCATCTGCTCCCGCTCAACCGGAGTCAGATCCTCGGCAATCAGAGATTCCCAGTCCCGAAAAGTCTGCTGGATCTGTGGAAGTGCATCCAGAGCTTTTTGTGTAGGATAGACCAGGGTGGCGCGTTTGTCATCCGGGGAAGGCCGCCGCTCCACAAAACCGGATTCTTCCAGAAAAACCAACTGCCGGGCCACATTGCTTTTATTGATGAATATGCGCCGAGCAAGCTGATCTTGGGTGATTCCGGGATTGTTACAAATTGCCACAAGATAGCTGGCATGTCCGGCTTTTAGTCCAAGCGGGGCCAAGGCATCATGGCGATATGCAAATGCACACCGGTAGATTGCAGAGATATTATGCATCAGGGCAGGCATAGAAACTCCCTCCATTATAATAGTTGCGTTCGCAACTATTATAACAGGTTATGTATGAGATGTAAAGAATTATTTATATATAAGCTAACAATAGAGGGTTATATCCATGTGTACTGTAATTGGTATGTAGATGGCAAAGAGGTGACGGCATTATCTCATCATCTGCATGTGTAGATATTACTTACGCAATCCAGAAGAGGGGATTTGAGAAACGATTACTTTTCCTAATATAAAAGGGGCGCGTTGCAACGCGCCCCTTTCAGGTTATGTCTTGTCTTTTTGCTTCCAGTCTATAAAATGGTAACTGTCCATGATCTGAAAATATCTTGCCAACCGCTCATACAGCGGATGCGCCTTTTCCCCAAAATGGGCATCAACCAACTTGCCCAACTCGATGATGTTCTTTTTCCCATCCAAAAGGGGCCAGACAAAGCTGCCCATTTCATCCAGATGGACGTAGCTTACCTTGGGGCGACGGAAAAATTTTTGTGCGATCCAATTTGCCCAGCCGGTATTTTGGATGCTGAGTGTTACCATGCCATCCTCTTTTGTTTCCCATTGAATATGGGTTGGGCGCATTGGGATCTTTTCAAGATAGTTTTTTTGAATAACAATTTTTTTCTTCATTATGCTTTGTCGGCTTTAACCTTGTCCTTCTTCCACAGGCTGAAGGCCAGCAGGCTGATAATGATCAGACCGAAAACGACCAGACTGCCGATGTTGGACACTGCGGTGGGCAGGTTCAGCACGCCGGACAGGTCCAGCAGGGAGGCAACATTGAACACGGCCAGCAGTGCCAGCAGAATGCCCACCAAGCCCTCGCCTGCGATCATACCGGAGCAGAACAGGATGCCGTTGTTGATGACCTTGTCCTTTTTCTTGCCTTCCTTCATCCGGTCAAAGAACAGACGGATCAGGCCACCGACCATAATGCAGGCATTGAGCTGTACAGGCAGGTAGATACCAATGGCGAAGGGCAGAACAGGAATGCCGATGACCTCAATGATCACCGCAATACATACACCGATCAGAATCAGCCCCCAGGGCAGGTTGCCGCCCATAATGCCTTCGATAACCATCTTCATCAGGGTTGCCTGGGG
>JAZNIG010000013.1:0-9218 GCA_045577355.1 Faecousia sp.
GTGTGGTCCAGGCCAATATTGGTAATTACGGCCACTTCCGGGGTCTTGATCACATTGGTAGCGTCAAATTCACCGCCCATGCCCACCTCCAGCACCACAATATCGCACTGCTTGCGTTTGAAGTACTCGAAGGCAATGCAGCAGACCAGTTCAAACTCTGTAGGTGTTTCCTCCATGGAATCGGCCAAGGGCTTTACATATTCGGTGACTGCTACCAGGTCTTCGTTGCTGATCTGTTCCCCATCTATCTGGATCCGCTCATGGAACCGGTAAATATAGGGCGAAGTATACAGACCGGTGCGGTAGCCTGCCTTACGCAGGATGGAAGCTGTCATGGCGGCAGTAGAACCCTTGCCGTTGGTGCCGGCAATGTGGACATATTTTAAACTGTCCTGGGGATTTCCCATCTTTTCCAGCAGGGCTTGGGTTCGGCCCAAGCCCGGGATGCTGCCCTTCCAGAATACGGAATGGATATAGGCAATGGCTTGTTCTGCAGTCATAATTGCGCTTCCTTTCAAATTTCAGTTTATTGCGCTGCTTCCTGTTATCAAGTGTAGGGCGCTGGCTGTTTCCAACCGTTTACAACACTCGGTTATCGTGCGGCGGGAGCAAGCCCCTGCCCTACACTAGCTGTACAAAAACGGCCCATTTATCTCACTTTTTCTTCGGGGGCCAGACACCCAAACGGTCAAAGATTCTGGTCCTGAAAATGAAGAAGATCACCAGCACGTCCAGTACCATGGTAATGGCAAACTGGACCGTTCGGGTGCTGAGTTTTAAAAGCAACCCCTCCACAAATGTGCTGCTGAAGTATACAAAGGCCAGAGTAAAGCTTTGATATAAAATAGAACCCAGCACTACCGGGGGCAGGAAGCTGATGATCAGCCTGGGAATGGACACATTCTTCGCCAGAAAGTGCCGGAATATGCCTCCAAATACCCCGTAGAGGATCGGTGGGACACAAAAGAGCGGATTGAACCCGTATGGGGAAAACAGACATCCCACAAAATCTGCCGCAAAACCTACCAGGCCACCGGCTAAGGGGCCAAACAGCATGCCCGACATAAAAATCGGGATCGCCTCAATGGAAAACCGAGAGGATTCCTCCGGCATCAGTCCGGCCAGTCTGGCCAGCGCTACACTGAGTGCCGCCAGCATGGCACAGTAGGCCAGGGTGCGGGTAGCCATTACATTTTTGGTTTGTTTCATCATATAGACCTCCTTATATGCAGGCGAAACGTCAGTTGCTGCACTGCGGTGTGTATACAAAAATCCCCTCGCACACAAGGTACAAGGGGAGTAAGACCTGATACACACTGGCAGGGGAAAGGCAGCAAATTCAGCCGACCGTTTCATCCGACCGAGTATCGCTTTGCATAAAGGAGATTCTCCATTATGGCGCAGCGGGTGCGGATACCCCATCGCGGACAGTGTCCTTCGTCTGCCAGACAACTCCCCATTTTGGCAGCACTTTACGCGAGGTCTCCTACTCTGTTCCTGTGTATCATACACTACCTGTGTCAAAAAGTAAACATCTTTTTTAATTTTCAGGTAAGTTTTGGACGGGCGAGAAGCAGAGGCTTTGGGGATTTGTTAATTATGATGAAAAATCTTCCAAAAATCATGCGCTAACCCTTGCTTTTTGTGCGTTATTGCTTTATAATAAATTTAATTTAGGTAAGGAGGGACAAACCCGTGGGTGAATTGATCGCTGTCCTGTCCGGTAAGGGCGGAACGGGCAAAACTTCTGTCTGCGCCGGCGTTGCAGAGGCTCTGGCGCTCAGCGGTGAAAAGGTCCTTTGTATTGACTGTGATGTGGGCTTGCGCAATCTGGATATTGCCCTGGCAATGAGCCAGATCGGCAGTCTGTCTTTTTTGGAGGTCTGCCAAGGGGAATACCCGCTGGATATGGCTGCCTGCCACCCGGTCTATCCGAACCTGTCTTTTCTTACTGCACCTATGAACTGTCCCACAGAGGAAATTGATATAGAAGCCTTTGGGGATATGCTGGACAAGGCTCGCAGAAAGTTTTCCTTTGTGCTGCTGGATGCGCCTGCGGGCATTGAGGCGGGGTTTCGGTTGGCAGCCCGGTTTGCGGACCGAATTGTTCTGGTTACCGGTTCGGACCCAGCAGCCGTGCGGGATGCTACCCGGGCCGCGGAGGTATTGGAGCTGATGGGGAAACAGAACATACGGCTGGTGGTGAACCGGATAAACAAGAAAATGGTCAGCGCCATGAACCTGACGGTGGACGATATAATGGATCAGGCAGGAGTTCCGCTGCTGGGCCTGGTGCCGGAGGATTCCAATGTGGTTTTGGCCGCTGCCTTTCAGCAGCCTCTCATTGGCTGCACAAAAGGGGGCGCAGCCGCCGCCTGCCGGCGTATTGCCAAACGGCTTCAGGGTCTGAAGGTCCCTGTGAAGATATAGACATAAGGAGTGATCGTTGTGAATATCGCATTCTTGGCACACGATAAGAAAAAGGAACTGATGGTGCAGTTCTGCACTGCATATAAGAGTGTCCTGATGAAGCATAATCTGTATGCCACTGCAACGACAGGCCGGCTGGTTGCGGACAATACCGGTCTGCCTATCACCCTGCTTCTGTCTCACAAGCAAGGCGGCCACCAGCAGATCAATGCTCGCATTGCCTACAATGAGATCGACCTGGTGCTGCTGTTTACCGACCCAAACACCACGGATACCTGGGATGACGATCAGATGATTGAAACTGTTCGCCATTGTGACAAGCACAATGTGCCCATTGCCACCAATCTGGCCAGCGCGGAAATGCTGATTATGGGCCTGCAGCGCGGTGACTTGGATTGGCGGGAGATGTACCACACCAAATCCAAGTATTAATTCCATCTGCCATCCGATCTCTAGTCAGACAGTCGCAATTTCTCAATGTAGGGCGGGGGATTGCCCCCGCCGTCAACGCTGTTTTCAACAACAATCCGGCGGGGGCAAGCCCCCGCCCTACCGTTAGAGAGGTTTTTAACATGGATATTATCAAGCCCCGGACTTTGTCCGGATTTATGGAGCTGCTGCCGCAAAAGCAGGCGCAGTTTGAAAAAATGATGCAGATCCTGCGCAATACTTACTCGCTTTATGGCTTTGCGCCTCTGGATACCCCTGCCATTGAGGATGCGCAGATTCTTTTGGCCAAGGGCGGCGGAGAGACGGAGAAGCAGATCTATCGCTTTCAGAAGGGAGACAGCGACCTGGCTCTGCGGTTTGACCTGACGGTCCCACTGGCCAAGTATGTGGCTCTGCACTATAATGATTTAGCCTTTCCCTTCCGCCGGTATCAGATCAGTAAGGTCTACCGGGGAGAACGTGCCCAGCGGGGCCGTTTCCGGGAGTTTTATCAAGCGGATATCGACATTATCGGTGACGGCAAGCTGGATATCTTGAACGAGGCGGAGATCCCTGCTATCATTTATCGGGTGTTCCGGGGCTTTGGCCTGAAACGGTTTCAGATTCGGGTGAATAACCGGAAGATCCTGAACGGCTTTTATTCCATGATGGGGCTGTCGGAAAAAAGCGGCCACATTATGCGGACAGTGGATAAGCTGGACAAGATTGGCGCGGAAAAGGTGTCCGCCATTCTGGTAGAGGATTGCGGTCTGACAGTAGAGCAGGCTGGTGAGATACTGAGGTTTATCAGCATCCGTGGCACAAACACAGAAGTTCTTTGCGCACTGGAAGATTACCTGGGCCGGGATGAAAAATTTGACCTGGGCTTCAGCGAGCTGACTGCCGTAACCCATAATCTGGCCGCTTTTGGTGTGCCGGAGGAAAATTTTGCGGTAGATCTAACCATTGCCCGGGGCTTGGATTATTATACCGGCACTGTCTATGAAACCACGATGCTGGATCATCCGGAGATTGGTTCGGTCTGCTCCGGCGGCCGGTATGACGATCTGGCTGGCTACTATACTGAAAAGACCTTGCCAGGTGTGGGGATTTCCATTGGCCTGACCCGGCTTTTCTATGTGCTGGATGAACAGGGATTGCTGAATCCGGAGTTGCCTTGCGCACCTGCTGACGCATTGGTGCTGCCCATGACCCCGGAAGCTGCCCCTGCGATCGCTTTGGCAGAGCAGCTTCGTTCCAAGGGTGTGCGCGTACAGCTTTATGGGGAGCAGAAAAAGTTTAAGCAAAAAATGAGCTATGCGGACAAAATAGGTGTGCCCTACGCGGTGCTGCTGGGTGAGGATGAGATCGCTGCAGGCAAGTGCTCTGTTAAGGACATGCGCTCCGGTGAACAGGTAACGCTGACACCGGAAGAGGCGGCACAGCACATTTTAAACGGCCTGGCTGCCAACAATGGCCCAGTCATTTTGGAAAAGTAATTTACAGGCGCATTGCAACCCGGCAATGCGCCTTTTGTGTATCATTTCTGCAAATTTCAGTTTATCGGGCTGTTTTTTACTACCCATTGTAGGGCGGGAGCAAGCCCCCGCCCTACAATGGCTGCGCTAAAACTGCGTGATAAATACAAATTTGACGTTTGTAGGTTTTCCATCTGTCGGAAACGCTGCAAGGAGAGAATTTATGGAAGAAAAGTTTCTTGCTGCCTGTGCGGTCAGCCGGGAAAAGGCAGCGGCCATAGGTATTCGGATCCGCCCTATTACTGATTTGCAGCAGGCACGCCGGGTGCTGTCCGGTCATCGGGAAAGCGATGGCTTTTTCGGCTTAGCGGCGAAAGGTCGGCTGGAGCTGAGCGTGGAAGCGTTGGCGGTAAAGAAGCAATTTACCGGTCTGTTTTCTGACACGGAAGCAAATAATGCGCTTACCCGGCTGCTGGCAGCAGGCTACCGGTTTTAACTTTTAAAAATTTTTTCGACAAAATAACTGACAAATCGTCACTGCTATGTTATAATAAGTTATCTTATATACTACAGAGGTGGATTCCATGAATTTCCTGGAGGCGCGAATTGTCAAGGATGGTATTGTTAAAGAAGGTAATGTTTTAAAAGTAGACAGTTTCTTGAATCACCAGATGGATATTGCCCTGATGGATCAAATGGGACAGGAATTTTTTCGGCGTTTTTCCAGTAAGCCTATCACCAAGGTACTTACCATTGAGGCCTCCGGCATTGCAATCGCCTGCTCTGTAGCCCGCTGCTTTGGTGTTCCCATGGTGTTTGCCAAGAAGTCCAAGAGCATCAACATTGACGGGGATATGTACGTGGCCGAAGTGGAATCTTTCACCCATAAGAAAATGAACAGGGTGATCGTGGCCAAGAAATTCCTGAGCCCGGATGATCATGTGCTGATCGTGGATGATTTTCTGGCCAATGGCTGTGCGCTGCAGGGTCTGATCTCTATTGTGGAGTCGGCCGAAGCAACGGTAGAAGGCTGTGGGATCGCCATTGAAAAAGGCTTTCAGGATGGCGGCTGGCGGATCCGGAATCTGGGTTACCATGTGGAATCCTTGGCAATTATAGAATCCATGGATGCCGCTACCGGCACAATTACCTTTTGTCAGCAAGAATAATTTTCCGGTGCGATAAATGGATGGTATATCAAACTGGTCAAGGGCGTGTTGTGAAATTCAAAAACTGACCGAGGGTATTTGTAGGGGCTGAATCAGGCAGGGATACAAGGCGTTGCGGGTGCAGTTCGACGGTAGAAAGCAGGTTAGGGGTTCGAATCCTTCCTGGTGTGTCGGTACTGGCTTCGGCAGTCAGTAATAGTGAACAATCAACTTCCAATATGGTGGGCGATGGGGATTTTGACGGTGTACGTAAAAAATCCTCAAACTTGTGGTTTTCTGTTAAAAAACTACAATATTTTTTAAAAAAGGCTTGCAATTGCAGATGCAGTCTGCTAATATGATAAAAATTAATAAATTCTGTATGAAGCTTGCAGGAAATTGCAGATTGCAGCCGAAGGAGTAACGCTCTCAGGTGTCCGCTTTGGATGAGGACTGTAAGCCGACAGAACTTTGGAGAATCCCATTGAATTGGGTGCCGAAGGTGCAAGGCGTATGCGCGCTAATCTTTCAGGCAAAAGGACAAAGTGACTTTTTGGAACTGTTGTTTTTTGCGGATTGTGCTATGTACAATTCGCTATTTTTATTTTTTTGGAGGACATATGGATAAGTTTTTTGAACAGTTGGCGAGCATCAACAAAGTGATCAACGACTTTGTGTGGGTGAAGATCGGATTGTTCCTGCTGATCGGCACAGGTATTCTGATGACCTGCTGCACCAAGTTTTTTCAGGTAGGCCATATCGGCCACTGGTGGAAGGAAACTATTGGGTCTGTTTTTAAGAAGAACAGCGACTCCGTCAAGAAAACAGATAGGAAAAGCATCTCCCAGTTCCAGGCGCTTTGTACGGCTCTGGCTGCTACCATCGGCACCGGTAATATTGCCGGTGTTTCCGCGGCAATCGTGATCGGTGGCCCCGGTGCAGTGTTCTGGATGTGGATCGCGGCCTTTTTCGGCATGATGACCAATTTCTCTGAAAATGTGCTGGGTATCTACTATCGCCGCCGTAATCAGGATGGAGAGTGGTCCGGCGGTGCCATGTACTACCTGAAGGACGGCCTGGGCAAGTATAAAAACTGCAAGACCATCGGTTCTGTGCTGGCAGTTCTGTTTGCGATTTTTGCGATCCTAGCATCTTTTGGTATTGGCAATATGGGGCAGGTTAATAAGATCACCCTGAACCTGGAGTCTGCTTTCTTCAAGGGCGTGAATCTGGGCCAGATTGCCGGTGTTCCTGTGCTGTCCCTGCTTATTGGCGGTGTGCTGATGGTGGTTGCCGCGCTGATCATTATCGGTGGTCTGCAGCGGATCGCCGCGGTGGCGGAGCGGATCGTGCCAGTGATGGCTGTGCTATATGTGATCGGCGCGCTGACTGTGATGTTCCTGCATTTGGATAAGCTGGGTGCTATGTTCGGTGCGATTTTCCGCTTCGCTTTCGGTGTAGAGGCAGTGGCAGGCGGTGCGGCAGGTGTTGCCATCAGCCAGGTGATCACTCAGGGCTGTAAGCGGGGCGTGTTCTCCAATGAAGCCGGCTTGGGCTCGTCTGTGATGGTCCACTCCTCTTCCAATGTGAAAGAGCCTGTGAAGCAGGGCATGTGGGGCATTTTTGAGGTGTTCTTTGACACTATGATCGTTTGTACTATGACGGCTGTGGTGGTCCTGTCCTCCGGCTATATCGATTTGGAGACAGGTATGGCGGTTGCCGGAGTCAACGATGCTACACTGGTTTCTCAGGCCTTTGGCAATGCCTTTGGCTATGCGGGTGAAGTGTTTATTGCGATTGCCATGCTGCTGTTTGCGTTTACCACAGTGTTGGGCTGGTCTCAGTATGGCACCAAGGCAGTGGAGTACCTGTTCGGCGCAAAGGGTGTAAAGGTTTACAAGGTGATCTTTGTGCTGATGATCATGTCCGGCGCGGTAATGACTTCCTCTCTGGCGTGGGATATTTCCGATACCTTTAACGGCCTGATGATGATCCCCAACCTGATCGGCGTGGTGGCCCTGATGCCGCTGGTAGCGAGAATTACCAAGAACTATGTGGCACGGAAGATCAAGGGCGAAGATATCAAAGCGGATATCTCTTACGATCCGGCAGTGCAGGAAGAAATCCTGAGCAGTATGGATGAAATTGTCTGATCAAAAGGACTTCGATGGGCTATGAAATAGCAAAGGGTGCGCTGCATAATCAAGCAGCGCACCCTTTATTTGCAGTGCAATATAGGACTCGATTTGCATTTTTGCCCCATTGGGGCAAAAATAAAGGTAGCGACCAGTGTTTGCACTGGTCACAGCAACATGCCCCCGGTATGTTGCTCTGCTATAGGTTCGAGTCCTACATCTGAATGCCAGACCAAAACAAAAAGCCCACCCCACTGGGTGGACTTTTTGTTTTGGTGGACGATATAGGACTCGAACCTATGACCTTCCGCACGTCAAGCGGATGCTCTAGCCAGCTGAGCTAATCGTCCAAAGGCGAGAGTCATTATAACAAACAGATCGCGAAATGTCAAGGGTTTTTTAGAAAAATGTAATATCATTTTTGCTTGGTTAAACAGCAAGTCCGCTTATGGGAAAGAAAACAGCACTGGCCTCGGAAGAAGCCAGTGCTGCATGGGATCAATCAGCGAAATTCAGAACATCCTTAAACCGTTCTTTGAAGATGTCATAGACAGCGTCCAGGACGGCTTCGTCCTCTACAGCTACGTAGTTCTCGTTTTCCTCGTCCACAGGCTGGACCTCCAGGATCACGATCTCGTCAGCATCCTCATCGGCAGGGATCAGCACCAGATACTCGATTTCGTTGTAGGTGATGCAGTCCAGATACTCAAATTCGGTCTCTACGCCGTTTTCGTCGGTCAGGGTCAGCAAGGAGGACTCTTCCTCCTGCAGGATCTCTTCATTCTCCATGAAAAACCTCTTATCTCTGGATACGGCCGGAACCGTCGCCGCCTGCCAGTTTTTCCACTTCGGCCACAGTGACCATGTTGTAGTCGCCCTCGATGGAGTGCTTCAGAGCAGAAGCAGCAACAGCGAACTCTACAGCTGCCTGGGTGTCCTTGCCGGACAGCAGGGAGTAGATCAGACCGCCGCCGAAGGAGTCACCGCCGCCTACGCGGTCGATGATGTGCAGGTTATACTTTTTGGAGAAACAGTACTCGTCCTTGGCAACGTTGTACAGCATGGCGCTCCAGCCGTTGTCGAAAGCGGAGTGGCTCTCACGCAGGGTGATGGCAACCATTTCGAAGCCAAACTTGTCAGCCAGCTGCTTGGCAACGGACTTGTAACCCTCGTGGTTCAGGGAGCCGGCGTAAATGTCGGTAGCCTCAGCCTCGATGCCGAATACGTCCTTGGCATCCTCTTCGTTGGAGATGCACACGTCCACATACTGGCACAGGTCGGTCATGGCCTCCCGGGCCTGGGCGCGGGTCCACAGCTTGCCCCGGTAGTTCAGGTCGCAGGAGATCATGATGCCCCGGGCCTTGGCGGCCTTACAGGCATCGACGCAGATCTGCACCAGATTGGCGCCCAGTGCCGGGGTGATGCCGGTGAAGTGGAACCAGTCGGCGCCGTCGAAGATCTTGTCCCAGTCGAAGTCGGCAGGGGAGGCCTTCTGGATGGCGGAATTGGCACGGTCATAGATACAGACGGAGCCGCGCTGGGAAGCACCCTTCTCGTTGAAGTAGATGCCCACACGCTCGCCGCCGCGGACGATCCTG
>JAZNIG010000014.1:0-2913 GCA_045577355.1 Faecousia sp.
TGCCTCCGGAAGTGCCTGCATTTCTTCAAGACTTTCAGGCAAAGTGGGAAATGTGAAAGTCTTCTTTTGTACTGCGGCAGCGGCTTCAGTCGGAGCGCCGGATGTTACCTTTTTTAAGCGGTCGAAAATAGACACATGAATACCTCCTTATTGAAAACTAACAGAGCAGCGATTCCATCACCAGTTGGAACTGCCGCTATCTTGCCGCAGCAGCTTTCTTGACTGTTCTTCTGCGGTATGGTAAAATGATTAAGTATGGGGTGGGCTGTGTGTTCGTTGGCGCGTTGACACAGCACATGACACTTGCGGTATCATGGGGTACCCCACAATTCCAGGGCAGGCTCTATACCCTCCTTCAAACCTTGCACTTTACATTATAAGGACTTCCCCAGATTACGCCCCACCCGAACGATGTAAATCGGGTAGGGATATCGTTTATTTCTTTAAAAGGGTGGGAATTTGGGTAGGATACTCGGAGGGCTTTTTATGATAAGAAGATTCTTTGCATTTCTATTGGCAGCAATTTGTGTGCTGTCACAGCTAACCGGCTGTACCCCGACGGATAGACCGTCTTCGGAAAATCCGGTTACGCTGACGATATGGCATGTGTACGGGAGCCAGACGAAATCGCCGTTCAACACTGCCATCGATGAATTTAATAATACTGTGGGTAAGGAAAACGGCATTACTGTGAATGTTGTATCCGTTACCAGCTCATCGGCAATCGATAAGGCTTTGGCCGCCTCCGTCAATGGAGAACCGGGTGCCGAAGAACTTCCGGATCTGTTTACTGCGTATCCCAGGGTTGCTCAAATCGTAGGAACGGACCGGTTGCTTGCCTGGGATCAGTATTTCTCCGAACAGGAACTGTCTGCTTTTAAACAGGAATTTCTGGAGGAGGGATATTTTGATTCCCAGCTGTTAATGCTGCCCATTGCCAAGTCCACAGAAGCTCTTTATCTGAACAAAACCCTGTTTGCGGATTTCAGCGCACAGACAGGTGTTTCTATGGATCAGCTTCAAAGTTACGAGGGACTATTTGATGCGGCAAACATCTATTTCGACTGGTCCGGCGGCAAACATTTTGTTCAGCTTAACGACTTTTATCATTATGCTTTGCTTGGAACAAAAGCCTATGGCGGGGAATTTATCCGTGATGGTAAACTGCAGCTGGATGATCCGGCTTTTGAGACTGTTTGGAAACTATTAGCACGGACAGCCATTTATGGAGGCATCTGCTTGGATGACGGTTATGCTGCTACCCGATGGAAAACAGTTGAAATTATCTCCAATATCGGTTCCACGGCAGATATCCTGTACCAGCCGGATCAAGTCATCTACCCGGACAATACTACCCAGACCGTTGAAATCATCTCCATGCCGTACCCTTTGTTTTCGGAAGATGCTGCAAATGCTGTCCATCGTGGCGGCGGACTCTTTGCTATCAAAAGCAGCGATGAGAGAAAAAATTATGCAGCTGCAGTCTTTGCGAAATGGTTGACCGAGCAGAACAACAACCTGCGCTTTGTAACGGAAGCAGGTTACCTTCCTGTGACAGATGCCGCTTTTGACCGGTTGCTGACAGAACCGGGATTGGTTCAAAAAGAAAACTATCGGCAGTTATATCAAACCGCAAGCGTTATGATTCAGGAGTATTCCCTGTGGGCCATTCCTGTTTTTGACGGCGCATCCGATACGCAAAGCCGTTTTGAAGAATCGGTAAAGCTTGTACTAAGAGCCGCACACAGCGAATATATCGATAGGGCATACCGTGGTGAGGAACCCGAAATGGTCCTGAATGAGCTGACAGATGCTTCGTATGACGCACTGAAACAATCTTTCTATGGTGCGGGGGGCTAAACGATGAAAAAATTAAGGTTCAAGCTTCTGCTCCAACACTTTCGCTCTGAAAGTCTTTCCCTGAGAAAAAGGTTTCTGCTGTATATCGTCTCAGCCGTTGCCACTTTTTTGGCGTTGGCTATGGTGCTTTTGAACCTGTTTGGTTTCATAAATTCTGCCAATGTACAAATTATGCGGGATCTGGATGCATGGCTGGCGAACAGTGCGGATAGCATTGAGCAGGATTGTGACGAGCTGGCTGCTTGTGCAATATCCTTTTCCCATCAGTTAGAATCCCTGATTCAAGACTTTCTGATCGAACAGCAACTGCAATTTGATGATCTGCAGGACAACACCCAGGCGCTTACTGATTTGCAGCAGGAGTTATACGACACCGTATACTTGAACATGCAGGTTGCTCCCGCCAGCGGAACATTCTATATTCTGAATACCACCGTCAACAGCACCTCAGAAACACCTCTTTTCAACGGCATTTATCTGAAATATGTAAATCTTTCCTCTGAAAATACGGTTAACAATAGCTTTGCTTTATACCGTGGCTCCTACAGCACCGGAAAGAATAACAACCTTACTTTTCACAGTGGCTGGAACAATGAAAACCACACAGACTTTTTTGATGACTGTGAAAGCGTGTTTTCTGAGGGCGTGCATTATGCGCTAAGCGCGGTATCAGAAATCCCTGATACATGGGAAAATGCGAGATACATTTATGTGCCGTTGCGGGACCGGCAGGACAGAATTATCGGTGTTTGCGGCTTTGAGATCAGCAATCTTCTTTTTCGCTTGTCAAACAAAACAGAAGATCCCCGATGGGGTCAGCTGATCTGCGGGCTTATTGATCAGCAGCAGGGAAGCTATCGCGGACAATTTAGTTCCAACCGATACCAAAACAATACCCTTCAGATTGTTTCGAAGAAGAACTATACGCAATTTGACTTTGGTGCGGAAGATTGTGTGGGCGCTACCCAAGAAATCTTTTTGGGTAAAGATACCTTCACAGTTGCGGTAATGATGCCCATGGCGCAGTATCAAAAATTTGTCCGAAACGGACAG
>JAZNIG010000015.1:0-8633 GCA_045577355.1 Faecousia sp.
TTGGTGGCTTCGAAAGCTATGAAGTGCTGGCCACCTACCCCGGCGCCTTCTTCGAGAATATGCTGGCTAAGCACCCCTTCCTGGACAAGACCTCCCGCCTGGTTTGGGCTGATTACGTCACCATGGGTTCCGGTACCGGCTGTGTCCACACCGCGCCCGGCTTCGGTGCTGACGACTACAACACCTGCATGCGCTACGGAATGGAGCTGGTGGTGCCCGTGGACGATTACGGCCGTCACACCGACTACGCCGGCAAGTACGCAGGCCTGAAAACCGAAGAGTCCAACCCCATCATTCTGGAGGACATGCGTGCCAACGGCTCCCTGTTCGCCGCTGAAGATGTGATCCACTCCTACCCCCACCACGACCGCTGCAAGAAGCCCGTCATCTTCCGTGCCACGCCCCAGTGGTTCTGCTCCGTGGAGAGCTTCAAGGACCAGGCCATCAAGGCCATCGAGAACGTCCAGTGGTTCCCCGCCTGGGGCGAGGACCGCATGACCAGCATGATCCGGGAGCGTGCCGACTGGTGTATCTCCCGTCAGCGCCGCTGGGGTCTGCCCATCCCCGTGTTCTACTGCAAGGATTGCGGCAAGCCCGTCTCCACCCCCGAATCCATCGCCAAGATCTCCGCCCTGTTTGACGAGCACGGCTCCAATATCTGGTTCGAAAGGGACGCCATGGAATTGGTACCCGAGGGCTTTATCTGCCCCCATTGCGGCGGTAAAGATTTTAGCAAAGAAAAAGACACCTTGGACTGCTGGTTTGACTCCGGCTCCACCCACTACGCATCCCTAATGCACCGGACACCTGAATTATGGCCCGCAGATGTATATCTTGAGGGTGCTGACCAATACCGCGGATGGTTCCAGTCCAGCCTGCTGACCTCTGTTGGTGCTCTGGACAAAGGTGCTCCCTTCAAGCAGGTGCTCACCCATGGTTGGACTGTCGACGGTCAGGGACGGGCTATGCACAAGAGTCTGGGTAACGGCGTTGATCCTGCTGATCTGATCAAGGACTTCGGCGCAGATATTGTTCGGTTGTGGGCCGCTTCCTCCGACTATCACGCGGACGTACGCTGCTCCAAGGAGATCTTCAAGCAGATCGCCCAGAACTACCTGAAATTCCGTAACACCGCCCGATACTGTCTGGGCAATCTTTCTGACTTTGATCCCAATCAACATATGGTTACTCCAGACCAAATGGAAGTGCTGGACAAGTGGGCACTGACCAAGCTGAACAATTTGGTTGCCACTGTTCGGAAAGCCTACAATAATTATGAGTTCCATGTGGTATCCCACACGATCAACGACTTCTGCGTGGTGGAGCTTTCCAGCTTCTATCTTGACATTATCAAGGACCGCCTGTACTGTGAAGCCGCCGATGGCCTGCGCCGCCGCTCCGCTCAGACCGCGCTGTATTTGATCGTGGATGCCATGGCCAAGCTGTTTGCGCCCATTCTGGCTTTCACCTGTGATGAAATTTGGCAGGCAATGTCCCATCGGGATTCTGACGATGCACGCAATGTTCTGCTGAATCAAATGCCCGATAGCTTCTATGCATATGTGCTGGACGATGCTGCCATGGAAAAATGGGCAACGATCATGAAGCTGCGCCAGGATGTGAACGGCGTTTTGGAAATGGCACGTGCTGATAAGCGGATCGGTAAGGCACTGGAAGCCCATGTAACACTGGAAACTACGGATGAAGCCGTAAAAGCTGCCTGTGAGGGTGTAAACCTTGCTGAAATCTGCATCGTGTCCAGCTGCGACTGGAATAAGCCTGAGAATGGTGCCGAAGTGGCAAACGGTGTCAACTTCCCGTCACTGACTATCGGCGTATCCGAAGCCAAGGGTGAGAAGTGCCCCCGTTGCTGGATGCACAGCCAAAACGCCAATGCGGATGGCCTGTGTCCTCGCTGCGCGGCTGTGATCTCCCTGATGGATCTGGACATCTAAAGTATAATGATAAAAGATCGCCCCGCTTCTTTCGAAGCAGGGCGATCTTTTTACACTGATATCAATTGATCTGTTTAAATCTCCAAAGCCGGTCCTGGTCTTTCTGGGAAGCATAGCCAATACCTACACGCTTATCCGTTCCCACTTCACATTGAAATCCGTCATCCTCGATCCATAGATCAGTATCTCCGCACACACTTGCCCGGTTCCATTCCCCCGTGATTTTCAGGACCTTCGTCAGTTTTCCCGGGCCGGGTGCTTCCGCACAGGCACGGATCAACACAGCCTGGGGGCTTTCCTCCTCCCCAGTCACAATATTCAGTAACCAGTGAATTCCATAGCAAAGATACACATAAACCGTTCCGGCTTTGGCGTACAGCACCTCTGTTCGCTTTGTCCTACCTTTATGGGCATGGCAGGCCGTATCTTCTTCCCCGCAATAGGCTTCTGTTTCTGTTATCCGCATCCGCATTACCCCATCGGACGTGCAGTGTACAAGCACCTTCCCCACCAGTTCCCGAGCAACCTCCAGACACTCCCGGTGAAAAAAGTCGTATTCCAGTTTTTTATTTTCCAAAGAGCCTTTCCACCTTTTTCAGCATCTGTCGAATGGGCAGGTTGTAGGGACACCGGGTCTCGCATACGCCGCAGCCAATGCAGTCAGACGCTGTTTTATCCAGTGCCATATAGCGGGCAGTTGCCCAATCTGTTAAACTATAGCGGCTATAATATCCCTCCAGGATGAACATGGAATAGATGGAAATACCTGCACTGCAGGGCTGGCAGTAATTACACCGGCGGCAGAATTGAGTGCCCAGAGAATCCCGGAACTGTTGAATTTTCTCTTGCTCCTGTTCTGTAAGCGGAGAAGTGTCATTTACTGCTCTAATATTCTGAACGATTTCTCTTTCCTCGGCCATGCCGGGGATCACTACTGTTACATCTGGGTTGCTGGCAATAAAGCGCAGCGCAAGCTCCGCATCATCCAGCGCGCCGCCAGCCAGGGGCTTCATATCAATAAACCCAATATTCTTTTGCGCACAAACGCCAATCAATTCCTCGCCTTGCGTCTCCACAATATTATAGGGGAACATGATCGTCTCCACCCAGTCAAACTCCACTGCCTTTTGAAATAAATCCACAGAGTGAAGGGTAATCCCAATATGGCCGATCTTCCCCGCTGCTTTCGCTTCCTGCAGAGCTTCCAGCGCACCACCGGGGGCAAGTACCTGCTCTAAATCATTTTGGGTAGGATTATGGATCTGATACAAGTCAATATAGTCTGTCCTAAGATTTTTCAGGCTGATATCAATATCCTTTGCCATCTCCTCCCTGGTACGGGCCATACTCTTGGTTGCCAAAACAAAATGCTCCCGTATCCCTTCCAGTGCATAACCCAGATACGCTTCACTAACTGTGTAGCCCCGGGCCGTGTCAATATAATTGACACCCGCTTCCATCAGCCTGTAAATAAGCTTTTGGGTACCCTCCGCATCGATCCGTTGAATTGGTATACCACCCAGGCCAAGCCTGGAAATTTTCAGTCCGGTTTTTCCTAATACCCTGTATTCCATCCTGTTTCCTCCTTATCTTTATGTCTCCATTATACAAAACCAGGTACAAAAACACAACAACTTATAATAAAAAGCGGGGTGGAAATTCCACCCCGCCATATGATCATATTGTGAAAAAGCAAAATATTGCTGTTTAAATAGCAATACCAGCCTTATCCAGAATGGTGGGTACATTCTTCTCCGCACCGATGGCCATGATATGTACGCCGTCGCACAGCTTCTCGTCCTTGATCTTGGCAATCATTTCGGCCGCCATCTCGATACCCAGCTTGCCGGGCAGGCCCTTAACGCCCTTCTCTTTGCCCTCTGCGGCAGCGGCAGCCAGACGGTCGATCATATCCTGAGGCACATCGATACCGGGTACATTTTCATTCATGTACTTGGCCATACCCGCAGACTTCAGGGGAATGATACCGGCCATAATATGGGTCTTGATACCGGCCTTGTCCACCATCTCCAGGAAGCGCTTAAATGTGTCCAGATCAAAAATACCCTGGGTCTGAACGTACATAGCTCCGTTCTCCACCTTTTGACGCAGCTTGTTAATCTGCAGGAAAACCGGCTCATAAACAGGGGTCACTGCTGCGCCCTTATAGAATTTAGGTGCACCTCCGGCAATCTCATTGCCGCCGCAGTCACAGCCGGTCTGCTCCATCTTGGTGAGCATCTTCAAAATGCCAACGGAATCTAGGTCATACACAGGCTTTGTATCCTTGCAGTCGCCCACCACAGGGTGGTCGCCGGTCAGAGCCAGCATGGTGTCAATACCGAAGCTGGCAGCGGACAAAACATCGCCCATGATGGCCATTCGGTTCCGGTCACGGCCCGTAACCTGCAAAATGGGTTCCACACCGGCCTGCTTCAGTTTTACGCACAGGCCCAGGCCAGAGGCCTTCAGGCTGGCAGACTGCATATCGGTCACGTTTACGGCATGGACCTTACCGGCCAACAGCTCCGCAGCTTCCATCTGCTCCGCAAAATCATAGCCCTTAGGAGGCGCCATTTCGGCAGTAACGCCAAACTTGCCGGATTCTAGCGCGTCTTTCAAAATACTCATTACTTCTTCCCCCTTAAGCTGATCGTTCTGGGATAGGCAAACTTGGAATAGCCCTTGTCTTCGCGGGTCTCCATCAGCTTCTCCAGCTCGCCGGTAGCCTGCAGCCGCTCATAGATCTTGATCCATGCACAATCGTTTTCCGGATTGACCTCACACTTGCCATTCTTTTGGCCGCCGCAGGGACCGTTAACCAGACTCTTGGCGCACTGGGTAATGGGGCAAATAGCACCGGTCTTACCCAAAACGCACTCACCGCAGAAGCGGCAGGATTCTTCCCACACGCCAAAACGGACAGCCTCACCCAGATACATGGTATTGTTGGACGGATAAACCGGCTTATTGTTTGCATTCTTGGCCACGCACTGCACACCGTCACCGCAGGACATGCAGATGACACAGTCAGGGTCGGCTGTATTGATGGCCTTCATCTTGGCCTTGACACCCAAATTCATGCAGCAGTAATCGCAAATGGTAGTAGCAACCACCTTCTTGCCTGCCTGCTCCAAAATCTGAGACAGTTCTTTGATCTGAGGCTCACCACCAGTCTGGCAGGCTGTTGCACAGCTATTGCAGCCGACAATGGCTACGGTCTTGGCATTGCCGACCATTGCCATGACCTCTTCAACGGGTTTCTTCTGCGTAATAATCATGTACAATTTCTCCTTTTGCAGCGTTAACACTGGATACTGCTTTCGCGGGCTGCATCCGCTGTTTTCAGAGACTATTATAACGAATTTGTCACAAAAATCAACTGCCTGGGGCAAATAATGTTATAATTTTTGTTATATTTTGCGCTTAATGTTATAAGCAAAACACTGCTTCTCATTTTATAACGCAAAAGGAATCCACCGGTTTTACCGGGGATTCTATGCAATAAAAACAGCCGCCCCAAAGGCGGCCGCTTCCGTCAAAACCTATCGCAGGGATTTGTTAGCATTTTCTCCTTTAGTCGAAAATGAAGGTTCCGCTGCGTCCAGCCGCAGCGGGGAGCACTCCCCCCGAGTGCTGCATATGATTATTCAAAATCCTGCTGCTTCCCCAATAAAAACAGCCACCCCAAAGGCGGCTGTTTTTATTGGCGGAGCAGCAGGGATTTGAACCCTGGCGACACTTGCATGCCCTACGAGATTTCGAGTCACGCCTCTTCGACCACTTGAGTACTGCTCCAAATGAACGGCGTTATTATATCAGCCACAGAAAGAAAAATCAAGCGTTTTGCTCCGCTTCCTGCTTCTTTTTCACCAATTCCAGCACCAGGGCTGTTTTTTCCATAATTGCATCGTAATTCTCCCGCTTATGAGGCCGCAGACAGCCGGAACAGTCCTTAATTCCTTCATCCGTATAGCGAAAGCTGCCGCCACACTGATCTCCCAGTGCGTACAGCGGACAGTAGCAAAACAAGCAACTGAAAGTTGACGGATCTGCGCCCAAATGGCAGGGAAAATATTCGCATTGCCGGTTTTGGATGAAATCATAATTTGCCATATACATCTACCTTTCTGCCTTTGCTTTTGCCCAAGAATATGCTACAATAACGTTGAGGTGTAATTTATGAAGATTCTGATCGATGCCGATGCCTGCCCAGTGGTGGATATGGCAGTAAACCTGTGCAAGGAATTTCATACCGAGTGCATCCTGCTGTGCGATACTGCACATACCATACATCGAGACGGTTCGGCCACATTGATCTTCGATAAAGGTGCGGACAGCGTGGATTTTGCTTTAATAAGCCGGGTAAACCCGGGTGACATTGTCATCACTCAGGACTACGGATTGGCAGCTATATGCCTTGCCAAACGAGCTTATGTCCTTCATCAAGATGGTTGGGCATACACAGAAGCCAACATAAGCGGCCTTTTGGAACAGCGCCACGCTGCCCGCCGTTTTCGGGCATCCGGTGGCCGCACCAAGGGGCCTCCAAAGAGAACGCATGCGCAGAACGAAGCCTTTTCCCAAGCCTTTCGCGCAACGCTTCAGCAAATTGTCCAGGGATAAACCGCCGGTGGCTCTAAAACAAACTCCATAGGCTTTCCGGAATAGGGATGCCGAAAGGCCAGCCGATAGGACCACAGCGCAATCTCGCATTCGTCTTCCAGCAGGCTGTATTTCCGGTCACCTACCAGCGGCAGTCCTCTGCCGGAAAACTGCGCCCGGATCTGATGGGTCCTGCCGGTGCGAAGCTGGATCCGCACCCGGCTCAAATCCTCTGCTTGGTCAAGTACTTGATAGTCCAGGATGGCTTCCTGCACATCCTTTCCCAGCTCTGTAACAATGTATGTCTTGCGCTCTTGCTTATTGCGCAGCAGCAAGTCTCGGAATGTGCCGCTGTCCGATGCGGGCCTGCCATGGATCACAGCAAGGTATTCTTTTTGAAATTCATCCTCACGGATCTGCCGGGACAGTTCGGCTGCCGCCTTTGCGTTTCTGGCCAGCACCATCAGTCCGGATACCACCCGATCCAACCGATGGACCGTCCGTATATTTGCCTGCGGGTCCTGCAGCGCGGATCTGACCAAATCCGGAACACCACCGGGCTCGTCCGTAGACAGTACCCGGGGCGGCTTCACGCAAACTACAATATCCCGATCCTGATATACAAGTTCCATACTGTACCCCCATTTTTCTTATCCTAACAAACTTTTCCTTACTTTGCAAGCCGAAAGGAGCTATTCTATGAAAATCGTTATTTTAGAGGGCAATGCCGTGAATCCGGGTGATCTGTCCTGGGAAGTGCTGAACCAGTTCGGTCAGGTCACAGTTTACGAGCGCACAGCACCGTCTGAAGCTGCTGCACGGATCGGTGACGCGGAAATCGTACTGATCAACAAAACCCCCATCACGGCAGAATTGCTGGATGCCTGCCCCTCTATCCGGCTGATCTGCGTCCAGGCAACCGGCTACAATGTGGTAGACTGCCAGGCAGCAACGGAACGAAATGTTCTGGTATGTAATGTGCCGGATTATGGCACTAACGCGGTTGCGCAATTTACATTTTCCCTGCTTTTAGAGCTTTGTAATCGTGTGGGCCACCATGATCAAACTGTCCACGAAGGGAAATGGTGTGACTGCCCAAGCTTTTGCTTCTGGGATACCCCCCAAATGGAATTATACGGTAAAACACTGGGCATCGTCGGCTTTGGACAGATTGGCCGGGCAGTTGGAAAGATCGCCAGCGCCTTTGGCATGAACGTCCTTGCCTATAACCGCAGCCGCTGCCCGGAGGGGGAGGCAATTGGGCAGTACGTAGACCTGGACACATTGCTTACAAGCAGTGACATTATCTCTCTTCATTGCCCGCTGACACAGGATACCGTTGGCATGATCAACGAAGGAACAATTTCCAAAATGAAAAACGGAGCGATCCTTCTGAACACTGCCAGAGGTCCACTTTTGAACGAACAGGATGTGGCCGATGCCCTGCGCACTGGGAAACTCCGGGGTGCCGCCATGGATGTGGTATCTCAAGAACCAATGGCAAGAGACAATCCCCTGCTTACCGCACCGAATTGTATTATTACACCCCATATGGCATGGACACCTATTGAAGCCCGCCAACGAATCATCGATTGCACGGTCAGCAGCATTCGTGGGTTCCTGAGCGGAAACCCAGTCAATACCGTAAATATGTAACGAACCGGACACCTGAAAGGGTGTCCGGTTTTCCATATTTGAGATTGGAAAAAACAAAGGGACATTGCATAAAAACCTCACTACCGAAGTAGTGAGGTCAATATGTTGGCATTACCTATCTTCCCGGGCAGTCGCCCGCCAAGTATTGTCGGCGCAGATGAGCTTAACTTCTGTGTTCGGGATGGGAACAGGTGGACCCTCATCGCAATCAATACGAACTCCTATGGATGGGTGTTACCCATCCTTTATATATCTAAGCCCTTGCGAGCTGAGATTACTTGGTGACCCATACCGGATTCGAACCGATGTTAACGGCGTGAGAGGCCGCTGTCTTAACCACTTGACCAATGGGCCATTGGTGCACCTTCACGGACTCGAACCGGGGACCCACTGATTAAGAGTCAGTTGCTCTACCAA
>JAZNIG010000016.1:0-3031 GCA_045577355.1 Faecousia sp.
CATAGCACCCCAGATACCTACGAGATTTCCGTTTTCATCTTTCTTTGCGCAATGAGCAACCTCTGCAAAATGAGAGTTAGCATCTGCCCAAAGGTTCTGTACAAAACCTGCGCCGTCTTCTGTGGAACCCTCCTTACCGATTACGGAAAAGGATTCTTTGATACAGCTTTCAATTTTCATGTTTTCCCTCCATGGCCCATAATGTTTTGCAAGGTTCGATTTGTAACCTCAATGTCCTTTTTAATCAGCGGGCGCATACTGTCTTTGTACTTTGACAAATCAGCTTCCCGCAGAGCGTCTGTTATCCTTGGTATGTACTCCGGTTTTGACTCTCCCACCTGAGACAATGCCTTGATGCATTGTCTGGCTGTGATTGGCTTTTCATCCGTGATATGGGAAAGGAATTCCGGAAGAATTGCATCAAAGCGATTTTCATCATCCCACTGTGCATTTGCGGCAAGAATATACAACACTCGGTTTCTTACCAATGACTTTGGGTGGTTAAGCAATGATACAAAGGTATCAAAGTATTCATACCATTCATCGGTATCTTGACTTTCGGAGATGATTTTTTCAGCGACGGCACAAGCATATTTATCATCTTTTGATGTCAACTTTGCGATGATATCCTGCATAGAAACTCTTCTCCCAATTCAAGTTTTCTAAATGAATGATCAGGCAGTTACTTACTTGTGCCCCCATTTTTTCTGTATCTCTCTATTCTGAGTGCAATACAGGTAAGAATAACTGTTACTGCCCAAATTACACCTGCAAATGCAATCTTTCCGGATGCGACCAATACAATTCCTGCAATCAATCCCATAATTGCCAATACCGTTAATAAAATTACTACAACATTCATATGCTATTCCCTCCGTCAAACACCTAATTTGACTGCTTATTTGCCCTAAAATCTATTTCCGCTTTTCTCACTTGGCTGCATAATCCTATCCTATCATCGGCGCAGGTACACTATCTCTTACGATTGCTCTTATTAATTTTCGCAATCTCCTTGAACTTTTTCTCTTTGCCTGCCAGGTAGCTTTGGCTGTCAGCGGCATAGTCGTTTTCTGCTTTCAGTTTCAAATAGGAGAGCCAGCGTTCTTCTGAAAGGCTTCCGTCCTGTAATGCCCGCTGCACAGCGCATCCCGGCTCGTTATGATGGGTGCAATCCTTGAACCGGCAATAGGAAGCCAATTCCTCGATCTCGCCGAAAGCCTGGTCAATGCCGGAACCGCTGTCCCACATACCAAGCTCACGCATACCCGGCGTGTCAATGACCAAACCTCCGTTTGGCAAGAGGATCAGTTCCCTGTGGGTCGTGGTATGCCTGCCCTTATCGTCGTTACGCAGGCCGTTTGTATCCAGTCTCTGCTCACCCAGCAGACAGTTGATCAGCGTGGATTTACCGACACCGGAGGAACCGATGAAGGCAACCGTTTTTCCATCCGTGATGTAGGGCAGAATCTGGCGATACCCATCCTTCTCCAGCGCTGTGCTAACCAACACATCAACGCCAATGGCAACGGAAGCAACTTCCATTTGCTTTTTCTCCAAATTGCTGCACAGATCGGCTTTGGTCAGCACAATGACCGGAACAGCACCGCTGTCCCAGGCAATGGAGAGGTATCGTTCCAGCCTGCGAAGGTTGAAGTCATTGTTCAGGGACATACACAGAAAAATGGTATCGATGTTAGCCGCCACCACCTGCTCCTGATGGGCATTTCCGGCAGCTTTTCTTATCACACAGCTTTTTCGGTGAAGAACATGGTGGATGACCGCATTGCCGCCATGATCGTTCCAGTTCACCATGACGAAATCACCAACAGCAGGATAATCGGACACAGTTACCGCATGATAGCGAAACTTGCCCGATACTTCCGCCCGTTTTTCTCCCTGACTTGTTACCAACTGGTAGAATCCTTTTTCCTGGGATGTGATTCGACCGACCGCATATTCCGGATACATTCCGGCCAATACCTGAAAGTGGTCATTTAATCCGTATTGTCTCATGATTTGCTCCGCTTCTGTATAACCATGCCCACGAAATTGGTGCACGGTTTGATAATGGTTTCCCAGAACACTGCATCGGCCTTGGCGAATTCATTCTCCGTAGTCAGCCAATCCTGCCAGGCGGCCTCAAAGCAACGCAGCTCCGTCACTTCCACAATTTCCATATCCGGGTGATTGCCCAAAATCTTGCGCCACTGGCGGGGACTGTGAAACATATAGGCTTCTTCGCCCAGCCAGGGGGACAGCAGTTTTTCCGTCTGTGTATCGAATTCCTCACGGATTCCGGGAACGCCAAACAGCGCCACACCGCCGGGTTTCAGAAACGGCAGAATCTTCTGCTGGAAATAGCCTTCTTTCCCCGCAAAATAGTGGTAGGAATCAATGCTGACAACGGCATCAAAGCTTTCCGGCGCAAAACGAAGGTTGTCCGCGTTTTCATGCACCGGGGTGATTCTGTCGCCAACGCCCCATGCGGCAAACCTGGCTGCGTTCTCCTCACCGCTGATCCAAAGATCATTGGCAAGTACCTTCGCCCCGGTTTCCATACACAGGGCAAAGCTGGTCAGTCCGGTGCCGCATCCCAGGTCCAGGATCAGGCTATCGGCATTCAGAGGACAGGGGTTCTTTTCCAGCAGCTCCTGCAAGACCCGCAGACTGTTAGGACCCATCAAATAGTCTTTCGTCCAATAAGGACGGTATTTTTCCAACTCCATATTCTTTCCTCCATTTAATTCTCACTCCATGTAGCACAAAAGCCGCTTTCATGGTTTCCGGTTATGATGATTTCGTACTCATTTCCGTATGCCACATTCAAGCTTAAAGATTCACCGCAGGGATACTCCTTCCCGGCACCATCGACCACAAAGACTTCGATACGAAATTCTGCCAGATTCACCCCTTCCGGAAAATCTGCCGGGATGAAATCCTTCAGCATCACATCGCCGGAATGGATAACACTTCCATCGGCATTACAGGCATATCCGCCGCCAGCAGGCTCGTCACCGATGTAATACTCATG
>JAZNIG010000017.1:0-4586 GCA_045577355.1 Faecousia sp.
AAATGGATATTCGTCCTATATAATAATTCGGCATGGGCTTTTGCCCATAGTAATCTACACCACACACCCGGTGATCGTACCCCCAAGTGTCTTGAAAAAGGCGGGCAGTGCGAGATGAACGGGGTGGAGGCAAAAACAAAAGGAGAAAATAAAAAATGGCTGTCGTATCTATGAAGCAACTGCTGGAGGCCGGTGTACACTTCGGTCACCAGACCCGTCGTTGGAACCCCAAAATGGCTCCCTACATCTACACCGAGCGTAACGGTATCTACATCATCGACCTGCAGAAGACCGTTAAGAAGCTGGAGGAGAAGTCGGAGGCCAAGCGGTCTTAGGAAGACAAGTGTTAACTACAACTCCTTGGCTCACAGAACGACATGGCTACGATCCGACTTCGAAGTTGTAAGCCTCTTCCAGCTTCTTAACGGTCTTCTGCAGGTCGATGATGTAGATACCGTTACGCTCGGTGTAGATGTAGGGAGCCATTTTGGGAAGTCGGAGGCCAAGCGGTCTTAGGAAGACAAGTGTTAACTACAACTCCTTGGCTCACAGAACGACATGGCTACGATCCGACTTCCCCAAAATGGCTCCCTACATCTACACCGAGCGTAACGGTATCTACATCATCGACCTGCAGAAGACCGTTAAGAAGCTGGAGGAGGCCTACAACTTCGTTCGTGAGATCTCTGCCAATGGCGGCAATGTTCTGTTTGTCGGCACCAAGAAGCAGGCACAGGACGCAATCAAGGAAGAAGCTGCCCGCTGCGGCGGTTACTATGTCAACTCCCGCTGGCTGGGCGGTATGCTGACCAACTTCCGCACCATGCGTTCCCGGATTGACCGTCTGGCTCAGCTGAAGAAGATGGAAGAGGACGGCACCTTTGCTATGCTGCCCAAGAAGGAAGTCATCAAACACCAGGGCGAGATCGAGAAGCTGGAGAAGTACCTGGGCGGCGTAAAGGAAATGAAGAAGATTCCTGCCGCTATGTTTATTGTTGACCCCCGCAAGGAGCGCAATGCCATTGCCGAGGCCAAGAAGCTGAACATTCCCATCGTAGCCATTGTGGATACTAACTGCGATCCTGATGAGATCGACTATGTGATCCCCGGCAACGACGATGCCATCCGCGCCATTCGTCTGATCGCTGCCGCTATGGCATCTGCTGCCATCGAAGGCCGTCAGGGTGAGGACGCTGTTGTGGAGGCCGTTGAGGCTCCCGAGGCAGAAGTGGAAGCACCTGCTGCTGAGTAATTGAAACCAATATGGCGCCCATCCGGGCGCCATCTGTTAAAGAGTAAATAGGAGGATAATAAAATGGCATTTACTGCTTTAGATGTTAAGAAGCTGCGCGAAATGACCAACGTGGGCATGATGGACTGCAAGGCTGCTCTGGCTGCTACCGACGGTGATATGGATAAGGCCGTTGACTGGCTCCGTGAGAAGGGCCTGGCCAAGGCTGCCAAGAAGGCTGACCGTATTGCCGCTGAGGGCGTTGCTTATGCCACTGTTGTGGGCGGCGTGGGCGTAGTCATCGAGGTCAACTCCGAAACTGACTTTGCTGCCAAGACCGATGCGTTCCAGGATCTGGTGAAGAACCTGGCTACCGTCGTTGCTACCGCCGCGCCCGCTGATGTGGAGGCGCTGAAGGCTTGCAAGTACCCCAATTCCGACCTGACCGTTACTGAGATCCTGCAGGAGAAGGTCATGTCCATTGGTGAGAATATGCAGATTCGCCGCTTTGACCGGTTTGCCACCGGCACATCTGTTGCTTACGTGCACATGGGCGGTACCCACGGCGTTCTGGTAAATATGGAAGCCGACGTGGATGCTAATGAGATCGGCAAGAACGTGGCTATGCAGATTGCTGCCATGAATCCCAAGTACTGGGATAAGGCACAGGTGCCCCAGGCTGACGTAGACAAGGAGCTGGCTGTGCAGGTTGCGCTGATGGACAACGATCCCAAGATGGCCAGCAAGCCCGCTGCTGTGAAGGAGAAGATCGCTGCCGGTAAGATCAACGCTTTCTACAAGGAAAACTGTCTGCTGCAGCAGGACTTCGTCCGCTCCGACCTGTTTAAGGGTGATGTAGCCGGCTATATTGCTGATGCTGCAAAGAAGCTGGGCGGTTCCGCCAAGTTTGTCGATGCTATCCACTACATTAAGGGTGAAGGCATTGAGAAGAAGGAAGAGAACTTTGCCGCTGAGGTCGCTGCGCAGATCGCTGGCGCAAAGTAAGAAAGCCTTACAAGGATTCAAAATCCCCAACCATCCGGTTGGGGATTTTCTAATTGAAAAGTGAAAATGGAAAATTGAAAATTAGGAACGCTGGTTTACTTCCGTGTCTTGCTCAGACCGTAAGGGCGGCCCTCTGGTAGGCCCAGAATATAGTCCGCGCTAACATTATAATAATTGCATAGTGTCAGCAAATGTTTAATAGGCATTTCCTGCTCACCACGCTCGTATTTGCCAACCTGATTTTTTGTTGAGCCAAGTATTGCCGCAATCTGTGCCTGCGAAAGATCGTGGTCGATTCTCAAATCTCTAATTTTTTGCGCATATTGACGCATGCTGGTGTTCTCCGATCGTTAGGATAACCTTAATATAGCACGGCACCCTAAAAGGTGCTTGAAAAACACCTTTTAGGGTGCCATATAAGGAGGAACCAATATGAACCCTTACGTTGAAAAGCTAAAAGCTTATTTTGCGGATTGTCCGGGCGGATATCCGCATGAGGATGGGCAGTCCATTCTGGAGCTGCTGTGCTATATCTATACCGTGGAAAAGCCGGTCCGCAGCTCTGTGATCCGGTATCAGTTCCGGGAAATGGAGCGGGTGCTGGATAAGCTGACCTTTGCGGAAAATGAACGGTTTTCGGTGCTGGTGACTGACTTGTGTGCAGAACACGCAAGGTGTGGGTTTTTGGATGGCGTCCAGGTTGGCTTTCAATTATTTTTTGAATTGCATGAAAAAGTATGACCGGCAGAGCGGATATCCTCTCAGCCCGGCAAAATGTAAAATTTGTATTTATCAAGCAGTTTTAGCATAGCGATTGTAGGGCGGGAGCAAGCCCCCGCCCTACAATTTATCCCCTAAGAAGATCACGCTTCCGGTTGGGGATTTTTTGTGTCCAGAAACAAGGAAATAAATGTGGGGGAGGGGCATTGCCCTTTACCTACAGGTCACCTTTCGCTCTTTCCCTTTCGTGTCTTGCTCAGACCGTAGGGACGGCCCTCTGGCAGGCCCAAAATATAGTCCGCGCTGATTTTATAGTACTCACAGAGAATATAAAGTCTGTCAATTGGCAGTGGTCGCTTGCCTGTTTCGTAGCTGCCATAATACTGTTGGGTCGTTCCCAGGATTTGGGCAATCTCGGCCTGTGTTTTGTCTGCATCCTCGCGCAGGCCTCTTAATTTTTCTCCATACTGCATAACGCTGTCCTCCACTTTGTTCATTGACATAAATATACCAGATATGATTTAATTCCTATTGACAATAAATCACATATGGTTTAACATAAATAAGGAACTGCGAATATGTGACGCAAATTACATGAGGGAGGTAATATAAATGAATACTTACATTGAAAAACTAAAAGCCTATTTTGCGGATTGTTCAGGCGGGTATTCGCATGAGGATGGGCAGTCCATTCTGGAGCTGCTGTGCTATATCTATACCGTGGAAAAGCCGGTCCAAAGCTCTGTGATCCGGTATCAGTTCCGGGAAGTGGAACGAGTGCTGGATAAGCTGACCTTTGCGGAAAATGAACGGTTTTCGGTGCTGGTGACTGACTTGTGTGCAGAACACGCAAGGTGTAGTTTTTTGGATGGCGTCCAGGTTGGCTTTCAGTTATTTTCGGAATTGCAGGAAAAAGTATGACTGGCAGAGCGGATATCCTCTCAGCCCGGCAAAATGTAAAATTTGTATTTATCAAGCAGTTTTAGCACAGCCATTGTAGGGCGGGGGCTTGCTCCCGCCGCCCGATAACCTACTGCTTTAAACGGCGGGAGCAACCCCCCGCCCTACAACGGGTAACGCGAAACAGCCCAACAAACTGGAATTTATATTTGATCCACAGCTGCCAATTATCTCTGCACACAGAAAAACCACGCTACCATTGCTGGTAGCGGGGTTTCCGCGAAAGGAAATAAAAAAGAAGAGAGGTAGAAAAGAGGATTTACGATAGGAAAGGAGCGGCTCACGGCTTCCGCAACCTTTCTGTTATTAAGATACAGAACGCTTTTGAACACCAAATGAAAGGATTGCAAACAAAAATCGACAAATTTGTGAACAAAATAAAACTGCAACACAGGGTAGCCTTTATAGTTATCCATAGAATGAGGAAGTATGTCCCGCAAAAGCATAGGACAAAACACGCCCCTAAAAAAATTATGTCAACCAAGCAAATAAACAAGCAGCGCTGGTGGAAGCCAGCGCTGTGTTTTTTGCAATTAGCCCTCGGAACGCATCTGAGCGAAGCACTCGCTGCAGAAAACAGGGCGGTCGGTCTTGGGCTGGAAGGGAACCTTCGCCTCACCGCCGCAACGGGCGCAGGTAGCAGTGAAGAACTCACGGGGGCCACGGGCGC
>JAZNIG010000018.1:0-39438 GCA_045577355.1 Faecousia sp.
TGCGAGCGATGTAGCGGTAGCAAAAAAAGGAGAAAATGCTATGCATGAAAATCAAATCCAGTCTAGGAAATGGTTGTTGACCATCAACAATCCCCTGGACCACGGTATGACCCACGATGAGATCATCAACCGCGCGCAAAAGTTTAATCCTGATTATGTATGCTTGGCGGACGAGATCGGCGCATCCGGGACACACCACACCCACGTTTACCTGTACTCATCCTCACCTATGCGGTTTGGTACGGTCAAGAAGCGGTTTCCTACGGCCCACATTGACAAGGCCACCGGAACATCCAAGGAGATTCGGGATTATGTCTGTAAGCAAGGAAAATGGGCAGATACAGACAAGGCGCAGACCAGTGTAGAAGGTACTTTCAAGGAGTTCGGCACACTGCCATCTGCATCACAGGAGAAATCCCCCAAGATGGCGCAGCTGATGCAGGATGTAAAAGACGGCTATTCCACCACAGAGATCATTGAAAACGATCCCAGCTTTGCTTTTAAGATCAATGATATTGAGGCTCTGCGGGAGAAACTGCTCTTCGAAAGATTCCGGAAGGAAAACCGCCCGGTGAAGACGAATTACCTCTTTGGTGATAGCGGTACCGGCAAAACCCGGAGCATCTATGAGAAACACCCTCCGGAGGATGTTTACCGCATCACCGATTACAGTGGACAATCCGGCGCTCGTTTTGATGACTACCACGGAGAGCCTGTGATCGTGTTTGAGGAATTCCATTCCCAAGTGCCCATTTCAGCGATGCTGAACTTTTTGGATATTTACCCCTTGCGACTTCCTGCCCGATACCGTGACCGCGTTGCTTGCTTTGACACGGTGTACATCACCTCCAATATTCCGCTGAAACAGCAATACCAAGAGATCCAGCGTAAGGAGTTGGAGACATGGCACGCATTTCTGCGGCGCATTCATTCGGTGACGGAATTCCGCCGGGGTATGCCCCCCAAGGGAGGTTCCCCATGAGACGATTTGAAAAGGAACGGCTGCAACGCCATTCCAGTCTCCGGGAACATCTTCCCAGACCGAGTGTGACCTCCGACGCGCCTGTGAAACTCATTTTTGTCATCCTCTATATCCTTGGATCGATCCTGGTATGGAGCAAGCAGGAAGAGATCGCACTGACCGCTGAGACCACCGCTTTGCTTTCACCTATCGCCAGCTTTGTAATGCAGCATATTTTTGCGGCGTACTTGCTGGTTGGTGGCGTGTTCCTCACCATACTCATTCTGTTTCCCCTTGGGAAGAGGGCGGCTCAGGATCAGCTGCGAAGCATCGGTCTTGTGAACCATACGGATATGGTTCCTGCTCTGAAACGGAAGTACAAGGACAAACAAAATCCCCGTATTTCAGTCTGGGAGTTCAGTTCACAAGGTATCCCCCTAAAGACCTGGGAGGACAAGCAGGCCGCTATCGAGACCATCCTGGACATCACCATCGTTAAGATGAAATATGGCTCTGGGAAGAGCCGTGTCCTGCTCTATACCGTTCCCGCCAAAACAGATCTGCCGGAAGTGATAGACTGGAACGATAAGTACCTTTCCCATAAACCCTTTATACTGACTTTGGGAGAGAGCTTTTCCGGACCTGTCACTGTGGATCTCGTAAAAGTGCCACACATTCTCTTAGGTGGTTCCACCGGTAGCGGCAAGAGTGTTCTGCTGAAACTGCTCCTCATGCAGGCATTAAAGAAAGGTGCAATAGTCTGCATTGCCGATTTCAAAGGCGGCGTGGATTTCCCACCTATCTGGCATAAGCAATGCCGGATGTGTATTGAGGAGGAATCGACGCTTGTGCTCCTAACGGAGCTTGTGGACGAGCTGCAACGGCGCAAAGCCTTGCTGGCAGCCTCCGGACAGCCCAACATCGACCGTTACAACGAAGCCACAGAAGAAGACCTGCCACGTTATATCTTCGCCTGTGATGAGATTGCGGAAGTGTTGGACAAAACCGGTCTGACAAAGGAGCAGAAAGAGATCGTCGGCAAGATTGAGAGCAAGCTTTCTATGATCGCCAGACAAGGCCGTGCCTTTGGCATCCACCTGATCCTTGCCACCCAGCGTCCGGATGCCAACATTCTTTCCGGTCAGATCAAGAACAACGTGAACTGCCGGATCTGCGGTCGTGCTGACACTATCCTGTCACAAATTATCCTGGATAGCACCGCAGCCGCTGAGCAAATCCCCAAGGATGCCCGTGGTAGATTTGTTTTGCACGACGAAACGGTATTCCAGGCATACTGGTTTGACGACACCGCAGGCATTACAAGCCTTCATTCTTAATAGAATTGTTCTAAGGAAGGGGGCTGTGCAATGGCAAAGCAAGAGGTACAACTAACCTTCACCTTTGTTAACCCTAACACCCCAAAGGAGTTTGAACGGCAACTTCAAAAGATTTTGATCGACAAGCTGCTCTCTCAATATTGGGAGAATACGGTAGCTGTTAGTTGACCAACCTACATCCGGAAAGGGGAATGTTTTCGTTCCCCTTTCTTGCTTTTTATGCTATAATAAAAGCAGGATATGGGTTGGTTGACAGAAAGGAGCAACCAACAAATGAAAATAGCTGCATATTGTCGTGTCTCAACGGACAAGGACGAGCAGATTGATAGCTTGATCCACCAGAAAGAATTCTTTGTGGAGTATGCCAAACGGAACGGCCATGAACTATTCCGCTTATATGCGGATGAAGGTATTACCGGTACAAGTCTTAAAAAGCGTGAGGAATTCAAACGGCTTTTACGGGATGCTGAGCTGGGTCTGTTCGATATGGTGGTGGTTAAGGATATCAGCCGCTTTGCCAGAAACACAGTGGATGCCCTGCAGAGTATCCGCAAGCTGAAATCGATGGGTATCAACACATTGTTTCTCACAGCCAATATGGATTCTATGGGAGACAGTGAGTTTGTGCTGACCTTGTTTTCTGCTATGGCTCAGGAGGAAAGCAATAATCTTTCCAAGCGTGTCAAGTGGGGTAAGAAAATCAACGCGGAAAAAGGTCGCGTTCCTCAGCGGGTCTTCGGTTATGACCGGATCGACAAATTCACATTGGAGATCAACCCCGAGGAAGCCCGGATCGTCCGTAAGATATTCTTCCTATACAATGAACAGGGATTAGGCTGTCGAACTATTAGCATGACCCTAAACCGAGATAACGACAAAACCAAATACGGAAATGACTGGAATGCGCGGGGCGTTCGACGGATACTTGTGAACCCGTTGTACTGTGGTATTTTAGTCAACCACAAATACGAGATCGAAGATTTCTTGACCGGCAAACAAGTGAACATTCCCAAAGAGGAACATTTCTATCACGAGCGTCCGTCCTGGGCCATTGTGGCCCCGGAGGTCTTTCAAAAGGCGCAGGAGATTATGGATTCACGGCGAACCAAATATGACTCCGGAGAGCCTTTCAGAGACGCCAGATACAGTTCCAAACATGTGTTCTCCACGCTCATCAAGTGTGAACATTGTGGTAGGTCCTTCACCCGGAAGACCTATACATATGTGAACACCCGGGTATACTGGCGATGCGTTACCAATGATCAGTACACTGCAGAGAAGTGCGATAATCGCGTGATTCTGGATGAGCCGGAACTGATAGAGGAACTGCGCAAATATTTTGCCTCATTGATAGAGGATAAGGACATTTTTGTGACAAGCATCTTGGCAAGCCTGGACAAACAGCTTCCGGAAGCCCAGAACCCGGAACAGGCCAAGCAGGAAATTGAGCTTAAGCGAAAAAAGCTGCTGAGCAAAAAGGACCGGTATCAAGAAATGTATGCCAACGACCTGATTAGTATGGCAGAACTGAAAGACAAGCTTGCCAGTGTTACGGAAGAACTGAAGGCAGTGGATTTGGATTTAGAACAAATCGCCCAGTCAGCGCAGATCATCAGCAACGCAGAGCAAATCATTCAGCACTACCGTCAAGAGATCCTTCGGTTTTTGGAATTAGAAACCGTTACCAATATGGATATGCGCCGGATTATTGACCACATCTCGGTAAATAAAAACGGCAATGTCCGTGTGGTGCTAAAGAAATTTGAAGATATGGCAGCCGCCTAATTCCACCTAGCGAATTGGTGTCCGTGGTGGAGGTGCTGGATCCAATGGTCCTGAGCTCTAAAGTTCGGGAGGTTTGTGACTGTGCCGGCAAGGAAGTGACAGTAGCGCAGATCCCTGCAAGCATCAGCCGACTGTTCGATGAGGAACTGGTGCTAAGCGGTGGCTGCCGCCGCCTGTTTGTGACACTGGGCCAGTTCTCTGTGATCCGTTTGGAACGGGATGCCCAATTGATCGTTCCGGTACTGGATTATAGCCTGCCCACCAAGGAATGTTGTGATACACCCGGCTGTGCTGAGGATCCTTGCGAGATGTTCTCTCGCATCCCATTCCCGGTGAAGCAGTTTGCTCCCAGAGGCTGCGACCGGAAGAAAGATGAGGCAGACTGCGGCTGCGACAGCTGCTCCGATAGCTAAAATATCACCGCCGAGGGAACCCTCGGCGGTTAGTTTTTTATTAAAAAACATAGGTTCCGGCTATGATATGCACATCGATATGATTACCGGTTAAAGATCAGGTCAGCCTCGCATAATGCGCTTGCGGGCGAGGTTGATGGGGCCTTCCGACATGTGGTTGATCCAGGAAAGACTTTTTCCGCAACCGTAGGCTACGCAGGAATCCGGATCATCGGCCAGGGTGCAATGGATACCGGTGCGCTCAGTCAGCAGTAGGTCCATTCCCCACAACTGGCTGCTGCCTCCGGTGAGGGTAATACCGTTTTCAGCGATATCACCTACCAGCTCCGGAGAGGTATCTTCCAGAACAGACAGTACCTCGTCAGCCAATTGCCGGGCAGGGCGGCGCAATACTTCATAGATTTCTGTTGATAGTAGTTCCAGTTGCCGGGGCATACCGGTCTTGGCATCCCTGCCCTTCACCAGCATGGACACATTTTCTTGCCGGGGGTAGACACCACCGATCTGGATCTTAATTTCCTCGGCAGTGACCTGGCCGATAATTACACCGTGCTTACGGCGTACATACCGGGCAATGGCTTCGTCAAAGGCAATACCCGCGATCTTGATAGAGGAAGAGGTGGCTACGTCATTCATAGACAGAACCGCAATGTCTGTGGTTCCGCCGCCAATGTCCACTACCATATGGCCCTTAGGGCCACCGATGTTCAGATTAGCACCCAAAGCAGCCGCCAGAGGCTCTTCAATCAGGTACACACGGCGGGCACCGGCTTCAATAGCCGCATTGATCACAGTCCGTTCTTCCACCTCAGTTATACCGCTTGGGACACAAATGACCACTCTGGGCTTAGGGGTGAACAGGGAGGATTTTGAGACGGAGCGGAACAAGGCCTGCAGCATTTTGACTGTCATTTCGTGGTCGGAGATCACACCGTCTTTCAGCGGATGCATGGCCACCACATTACCGGGTGTCCTGCCCAGCATATTTCGGGCGGCCGAACCTACCTGCAGAATCTTCCCGGTGTTTTTATCCACAGCTACAACAGAAGGTTCCCGGACAACAATACCTTTGTTATCTGCGTAGATCAGCACATTGGAAGTGCCCAGGTCCACACCCAGATCGTTGGAGAAAAGTTGCATATTATTTCACCTACATATGTTTTATTTATCGATTATACTTTGCCACGGCAATGACGGCGAAAGCGACTTCCCGCGCGCCGGCGGTAAGAAGAACCCGGGCACATTCACTGGCAGTGGCGCCGGTAGTGAGGATATCATCCAGCAGCAGAATGCGCTTGCCCTGAAGGTTTTGCCCATTGATTACTGTGTATGCATTCAGCACATTGGCCCGCCGCCGGGCAGCATCCGGGAGGCCAGATTGGGGTGGTGTATTGCGCACCTTTTTCAGAGTATGTATGGGCTTTCTGTTTATTTCCCTGCCAACCGCCCGGGCAAGCAATTCAACCTGGTCGTAACCCCGCCGCAAACGGCGGAGAGATCCTACAGGCACCCAGGTCAGAACATCGAAATCGTCCAGCCCTGTGGTCTGCAGCTTCATAGCCAAAATTCTGCCGTATGCATCCGCATAGCTGCGCTTGCCTGAAAACTTAAAGCGCAGCAGACTTTGCCGGACCGCATCCTTATAATACCATACACTGGTCCATCGTGCAATAAAAGAAAGCTTAAAATTTGATTTTGTAAATGTAGGAGTTTCTGTCCGGCAGCAGTGGCACAGGTCCGTTTCCCGGTCCGACAGCAGTTTCCGGCACAGCACGCACTTAGGCGGGAACAGGATGCGCAGCAGATTGTCAGACATCTGAATCCACCTTCTCCTGCAGCCGCAGCTTCAGTCCGGTGTAGCGGCGGCCGGTTTTGGCGTTTTGAGTCATGGTCGTGATGGTATTTTCTAGGCCAACAATAACCAGAAGCTCTTTAGCCCGGGTAATGGCGGTGTATAGAATACTGCGGCTCAATAGGTAAGGGGAGCTGTTCCAGGCAGCCAGCACCACGGCTCGATATTCACTTCCCTGGCTTTTATGGACAGTCATAGCATAAGCCAGCTCCAATTCGTTGAGTTGTGTAAAATCATAGTCTGCTTCTCGGTCATCAAACACCACGGTCATGACCTCTAAGCTGGGATCAATTCCGGTGATGATCCCCACATCTCCATTGAAGATCCCGGCGCCGACAGCACTGCCGTCTGTTTTTTTCCACAAAATATCGTAATTATTACGGATTTGCATGACCCGGTCGCCTTCCCGGAAGGTAAAGTCGCCATAGGCACGCTCTTTTTTTTCGGGAGAAGCAGGGTTCAGGCTGGCTTGCAAAAGCTTATTTAGATTTGCTGTGCCTGCACCGCCCCGTTTGGTGGGGGTCAGGACTTGAATTTGGTCCGCAGAAATCCCCATGTTTTGGGGAAGACGGGTGGTGCAAAGGCTGACGATGGTTTGGGCTACCCCGTCCTCGGAACGGGAGGGCAGAAAGAAAAAGTCGTTTTTTACATTTTTTAGTTCCGGCATTTGACCTTGGTTAACGCTGTGGGCGTTCATGACGATCAGACTTTGCTGGGCTTGCCGAAAAATCTCTGTTAGACGCACCGTAGAAAGCTTCCCGCTGCGCAGCATATCATTAAAGGGGAAGCCGGGGCCCACAGGGGGGAGCTGGTCCGGGTCACCGACCAGAATCAGACGGGTGCGTGGCGGCACTGCCAATAGGAGGCTTCCCAAAAGGTGCACATCCACCATGGACATTTCGTCAACGATCAATGCATCGATTTTTAATGGGTCTTCTTCATTTCGGGCAAAAAACAGCTTGCCGGTGTGAGGATCGATGCCTGCACCCAGCAGACGGTGGATAGTGGAGGCCTCCTGCCCGGTTACTTCCGTCAGACGCTTAGCAGCCCGGCCCGTGGGAGCGGCCAGCATACAGCGCAGGCCCATCTGGTTATACAGGGAAAGGATTCCTTTTAGAATGGTGGTTTTACCGGTGCCGGGGCCGCCGGTAATCAGCAGAAGTCCGGACACGGCGGCTTCCCGAAGGGCTTGCGCTTGCTGCTCGGAGTAAACAATACCGCTGTGTTCTCCGGCAAGCCGGAGCTTTTTCTCCAGCCCGGCGGGAGAGGGGAAAGTGTTTGCGGAAAAGGTCAAAAGCCGCTGGGTGCAGCACAGCTCAGCCCGGTATAGTGCAGGCAGATACAAAATCCCAATATCAGCCAGCTTGTCCCGGACCAGACGCTGCGCATCCAGAAGCCGTTGGATACTTTGGTTTACGGTTTGCGTGTCCACACTCAAAAGCTGGGCGGTAGCACCGATCAGCTTTTCCTCCGGCAGAAAGCTGTGGCCGGCGGACAGGTTGTAGTGCAGTTCGAACAGCACGCCGGCATCCACCCGTCGGGGGTCGTCCCCGGCAATGCCCAGATCAATGGCGAAGCGGTCTACCGCACCGAAGGGCGCTTCCAGGCCGTCATCCATCAGCAGGTAGGGATCATCATAGAGCAGGTCAATGGCAGTCTCGCCGTACAGCTTATAGGTTTTTACCGCCAGTTCAGCTGGCAGATGATGCAGAGTGAAAAATTCCATCAGGTGGCGCATGCCGAATTGGAGACGAAATTCTTCCCCGATGGCCTGAGCTTTGGCATCGGAGATACCGCTGACCTCAGAAAGCCGCTCCGGCTCCCGTTCCATGACCAGCAATGTCTGTTCTCCAAAATGTCTTACGATTCGGGTTGCCATTTTTGGGCCAATACCTTTGATAACACGGCTTGAAAGGTAAGTTATGATATCTGTTGCGGTTTGGGGCATGAGCCGCTCCAGAAACTCCGCTTCAAACTGACGGCCGTAGCTGGAGTGGGTGTTCCATTTGCCTGTGACCATCAGCCGTTCCCCAACTGCGGGCAGGGGAATGATGCCCACCACGGTGACGGTGTCACTCCCCTCACATTGCAGGCGCAGCACGGCATAGCCGTTGTCGTAGTTCTGAAAGACAACGGCGCTGATAGTGCCCTGTAAAATTTCCATTTCTATGTCAGCCAAGATTTTGTTCTCCTGTATGGTTATATATTATATCTAGTTTACAATATTTTACGAAAAATGAAAAGCCCTAAAGACAAATCTTTTGCTTCTTTTGGGAAAGAATAAAAAGGAAGGAGAAGAGATTTGGCAAAAGTATGCTTAACTGGAAATAATTCTTGCATGTTCAGGAGGATTCGAGTATAATTACTGTTAGTATAATTTATGGTGTTGGTCAGTTAGGAGGCGGAGCAGGATGAAAAACCTGAATTTGCTGGTCTGGCTTACCCAGCTCGGCCTTTCTGTGGCGCTTCCCCTTGGGGGCTTTGTGCTGTTGGCGGTGTGGCTGCGGCAGCGGCTTAACTGGGGCGTGTGGGTTATTGTGGCAGGGGTGCTGTTAGGCGTGATCTGTGCCGTGGATGGTTTGATATTCAGTCTGAAAGCTATGCGCCGGTTAACAGAGCGCCATCGTCAGGAGAAGCCGCCTGTTTCGTTTAATGACCATGATTGATGCCGATTAGCGGCATGGAAAAGCATATACTGTGAGGAATATAAAATGACCCAATCCCGAAAATTGGTATTGAAAGAGACAGCGATCATTGCACTGGGGCAGGTAATTTGCCTGACTGTGATGTATGGGGCGTATGCCCTTTTGGACAAGTTTAGTTTGTCAGTGCTGTTGGGCGGCCTGATTGGCGGGCTGTTGGCCACAGGGAATTTTTTTGTTATGGCGGTTGTGACCAGTCTGGCAGCAGATCGGGCAGAGGCCCAGGATGTGGAAGGCGGCAAAAAAATGATCAAAGGCGCTTATCCGGCACGGATTCTGGTTTTAGCAGGATTGCTGCTGATTTGCGCAAAAAGCGGATATTTTGATGTGTTGGCATTGGCACTGCCGCTGCTATTTGTGCGGCCCACAATTACCATTGCGGAATTTTTTAGAAAGAAAGGTGTGTAAAGCAGTATGGAACTGGACGTAACCGGTGCGTTTATATACTTTACAATTCCTGCTTTTGGCGGCATTCCCATCACACAGACGACGGTTTCCTTTCTGCTGGTGACAGTGCTGCTGTGCTGGGCCTGTGTTTATTTGGGAAAGGATTTGAAAAAACGTCCTGATGGAAAGCAGGTGTTGGTGGAAAAAGGTGTAATGATGCTCCACAATATGGTGGTGGAGACGATGGGTGCTCATAATGCACATTGGATGCCCTTTATCGGTACAATTTTTCTCAGCTCGATCTGCGGTTCGTTAATTGGTCTGACCGGATTCCTGCGGTCAGCTACAGCGGATATTAGCTGTGTCATTGTGTGGGCATTGATGGTTACTGCTATTATCTGGTATAACAATATCAAGAATAACGGCTTTTTGGGCTGGTTGAAGGGTTTTACAGAGCCAATCGTTATTATGACACCGATGAACATTGTCTCTGAGATCGCCCAACCCCTGTCTATGGCGTTTCGTCATTTTGGTAATGTGGCAGGCGGCGGCGTGATCACAACGATCATTTACGCAGCGCTAAGCGCGGCTTCTGTGGGAACATTGAATCTGATCGCCTCCAGTGGCTGGCTGGTTGCTGTGGTTTTAATTGCAGTGGGTATAGGACTGATCCTTCTGTGGAAGAAAAGCGGCAAGAAGATCGCACTGGCTATTGGAATCGTCTCTGCAGTGCTGGGTATGTTCGGATTGCTGCAGGCACTGGGCGTTTTGTCCGGTGTACCCATTTTGTCATATGGTATCCCCGCGGTACTTTCTTGCTATTTTGATCTGTTTTCCGGATTTGTACAAGCGTATGTGTTTAGCCTGCTCACCATGGTGTATATTGCCGGCTCTTTGCCTGAACCTAACGAGCATAGGGTATCTGAAAACGTTTAACCATAAATGTTAAATATAAACTACAATTTAGGAGGAACTGTTTATGGAATTAGCAACTGCAATCGCAATCGCCGGTAAGGCAATCGGCGCAGGTCTGTGTATGGGAATTGGTGCAATCGGTCCCGGTGTTGGTGAAGGTAATGCTGTAGCGCATGCACTGGACGGTATGGCCCGTCAGCCTGAGGCAGCAGGCACCCTGCGTTCTACAATGATTATGGGTTGTGCGATCGCAGAAACCACCGGTATTTACTCTCTGGTTATTGCGCTGCTGATCATGTTCCTGCTGTAATCTTCTTTTTCAATCAGAATGAAAGGAGTTTGCAGAAGTGGGACAATTTGAAGCATTTGTCGGCGTAAACTTTTGGACTGCACTGTTCACTCTGCTGAACACCCTGACAATTTTCTTTGTGGCAAAAAAGTTTTTGTTTGGTCCGGTAATGAAGATTATTACGGACCGGCAGAGCGAGATCGACAGCCTGTACGCCGATGCGGATCAGGCAAAAAGCGAGGCGGAAGCGTTGCGCGGTGATTACCAGCAGAAGCTCTCTGCCGCTATGGAAACCAGCGAACGCATGGTCAAGGAAGCGGTAGCCCGGGGCCAAAGCCGGGAGGAGGAGATCCTCCGCCAGGCTAATCAGGAGGCAGATGCCATTCGCCAGAAGGCCTCCGCGGACATTGCCCAGGAAAAGAAAAAAGCCATCAACGAGGCGAAGGATGAAATCTCTGTGATCGCACTGGCCATTGCCGGAAAGGTAGTTGGCCGGGAACTGAACGAAGCGGATCAGACCGCCCTGGTGAATCAATTTATTAATGAATTGGGTGATGAAACATGACCCAAGCAGCAAATACCTATGCCCAGGCATTGTATGCGCTGGCAAAGGATGAAAATCTGGACAAGCAGATCCTGAACGAAATGGATGTGCTGAATCAGGCGTTTGACCGGGAAGCGGATTTTTTGCGGCTGTTGGCTGCACCTAATCTGCCAAAGGCGGAGCGCTGCGGCATTCTGGACGAGAGTTTTCGGGGAAAGGTTCACATTTATCTGCTGAACTTTCTAAAGATCCTGACAGAGCGGGGCTATATACGCCATTTTACAGACTGCTGCAAGGCGTACCGGGAGCATTACAATGCGGACCATGGGATCCTGCCTGTGCAGGCAGTTACCGCAGTGGCGCTGACAGCGGAACAGGCCAATCGCTTGGCCCAGAAGCTGACAAAGCTTACCGGCAAAACCATCGAATTGACAAACCGGGTAGACCCGGCAGTCCTGGGCGGTGTGCGCCTGGACTATGACGGCAAGCGGGTAGACGGAACGGTGCGAAACCGTTTGGATTCTGTTCGCAATCTGCTGAAAAATACCGTACTTTGATTAGAGGGTAGGTACACTATGGAATTACGACCCGAAGAAATAACGAAAATTATTCGTAGTCAGATCAAAAACTACGAAGCAAAGCTGGAGACTAGTGAGACCGGCGTAGTCATTCTGGTGGGTGACGGCATCGCAAAGGTATCGGGACTTGAAAAGTGCATGGCAGGCGAGTTGGTGGAATTTCCCAACGGCGCTTACGGCATGGCCCAGAATCTGGAAGAGGATACCGTGTCTGTAGTCATCTTGGGTAATGACAGCGGCATCAAGGAAGGCGATACCGTCAAGCGTACCGGAAAGGTAGTCTCTGTGCCTGTGGGCAAGGGCCTGATCGGCCGTGTTGTGAACGCCCTGGGTGAGCCCATCGACGGTAAGGGCACGATTGAGGCAGAGGGCTACCGGCCCATTGAAGTGCCCGCGCCCGGCATTATCGAAAGAAAGCACGTGAGCCGTCCTCTGCAGACCGGTATCAAGGCTATTGATGCCATGATTCCCATCGGCCGGGGCCAGCGGGAGCTGATCATTGGTGACCGGCAGACCGGCAAGTCTACCATTGCTACCGATACCATTCTGAACCAGAAGGGGAAGAATGTGATCTGCATTTATGTGGCCATTGGCCAGAAGCGTTCTACCGTTGCCCAGGTGGTGGAAAACCTGACTATGGGCGGTGCGATGGACTATACGATTGTAGTTTCCGCAACCGCTTCTGAATTGGCACCTATGCAGTATATTGCGCCCTACAGTGGATGTTCCATGGGTGAACATTTTATGCATCAGGGCAAGGACGTGCTGGTAATTTATGACGACCTGAGTAAGCATGCGGTGGCCTACCGTGCTATCTCCCTGCTGATTCGCCGCCCTCCCGGACGGGAAGCTTACCCCGGTGACGTATTCTATCTTCATTCCCGCTTGCTGGAGCGGGCAGCCCAGTTGTCTGATGAATTGGGCGGCGGCAGTCTGACAGCCCTGCCTCTGATTGAGACTCAGGCCGGTGACGTTTCTGCCTACATTCCTACTAACGTGATTTCTATCACCGACGGCCAGATTTTCTTGGAGACCGAGCTGTTCAATGCTGGTGTTATGCCTGCTGTAAACCCGGGTATTTCTGTATCCCGTGTTGGCGGTGACGCACAGATCAAGGCTATGAAAAAAGTAGCAGGCAGCTTAAAACTGCTGTATTCCCAGTATCGGGAACTGCAGAGCTTTGCCCAGTTCGGTTCGGATCTGGATGCGGATACCAAGGCACGTCTTGCACTGGGTGAACGGATCGTAGCGGTGCTGAAGCAGAAGAACAATGCCCCTGTAGAGGTAGCACATCAGGTTTGTATTTTGTACGCGGTCACAAATGGTTACCTGAACAACATTCGGGTAGACCAGATCCCTGAATTTGAACTGCGTCTGCGGGAGTTCATGGACAATCAGCACATAGATGTGCTGACGGCGATCCGCACCTCCGGTAAGTTGGAGTCTGAGACAGAGGCGGGTCTGAAGGAAGCGCTGAACGCGCTGCTTAGTGAGTTTACTGTAACCCAGTAAGGAAGGAGGCCCCCAATGGCTGGCGTTTCCACAAAGGAAATTAAAAATCGGATCCGAAGCATGGAATCCACCAAGCAGATCACCAAAGCCATGGAAATGGTTGCGGCCTCCAAGCTTCGTCGGGCTCAGGCCCAGGTGCTTTCCTCCCGGCCTTATTTTAAAATTCTTTATTCCACGATTCATGATATTGTGGATTCCAACCGAGATTTTTCCTCTCCCTATTTGACTGCCCGTCCCGCAAAGAAAGTTGCATATATCGTGGTGGCAGGTGATCGGGGTCTTGCCGGCGGTTACAACAGCAATGTGTTCAAGCTCGTCATGTCCCAAATTGAGGGAAAGAATGTGACGGTGCTGCCGATCGGTAAAAAGGCAGTGGACTACTTCAAAGCCCATAATGTACCGGTGCTGACCGCTAACTATGCCCAGGCAGAGGATATATCCATCGGTGACTGCTTTACCATAGCTAAGAGCCTGTGTAAGCAGTATTTAAACGGACAGTTTGACGAGATCTATGTGGCTTATACGAATTTTATCTCTGTTCTGTCTCAGACACCCGACACACTTCGTCTGCTACCCCTGCAGCATACGCAGACCGGTAAGGAGGGCTTTGAGGAAAGGGATATCCTCTATGAGCCGGACAGTACTGCTGTATTTGATGCCATCATTCCGGAGTATTTGGGAGGTGTTCTATACGGCACATTGTGTGAAAGCCGGGCCTCTGAGCAGGCTGCGCGTCGAACTGCCATGGATTCCGCCACACAAAATGCAGATGAGATGATTGCGGACTTGAGCTTGCAGTTTAACCGGGCAAGACAGGCGGCTATCACGCAGGAGATTACCGAGATTGTTGCCGGTTCTTAAAACAACCTATATTATTACGTTCATAACTAAAAGTGAGCGTAGGGCGGGGGCTTGCTCCCGCCGCCAGTGTACGGCCTTGTTCGGCGGGAGCACGCCCTCGCCCTACACTGGATATGCGCTCACTTCAGGTTCTTTGCAGCAATGACAACACAAAGGAGTTGAATCCAATGGCCAATAATAAGGGAACTGTGATCCAGATTATGGGTCCTGTTCTGGATATTCGTTTCCCGGATGACGCACTGCCTGAGCTGCTGAATGCCATCCGAATCCCCAACGGTGACAATACCATCGTTGCAGAAGTTGCACAGCATATTGGCGACAATGTGGTGCGCTGTATCGCTATGAGCTCTACGGGCGGACTGCAGCGGGGCATGGAAGCCATCGATACCGGCGCGCCGATTAGCGTGCCTGTTGGCGATGAGTGCCTGGGCCGCGTGTTTAACCTGCTGGGTCAGCCGATTGACAATAAGGAAGCAGTCAAGGGGGCTGAACAATGGCCCATCCATCGGCCCGCGCCTGCTTATGAGGAACAGGAGCCTGCGACTGAGATCTTGGAGACAGGTATTAAGGTTATTGACCTGATCTGCCCCTATGCCAAGGGCGGCAAGATTGGCCTGTTTGGCGGCGCCGGTGTTGGCAAGACCGTTCTGATTCAGGAGCTGATCTATAATATCGCCACAGCCCACAACGGCTATTCCGTGTTCACCGGTGTGGGAGAACGGACCCGTGAGGGCAATGACCTATATAATGAAATGACCGAGAGCGGCGTTATCAGCAAAACCGCCATGGTCTTCGGTCAGATGAATGAGCCTCCCGGAGCCCGTATGCGGGTGGGCCTTTCCGGCCTGACCATGGCAGAGTACTTCCGGGACGTGAAGCATCAGGACGTGCTGCTGTTTATTGATAACATTTTCCGCTTTACCCAGGCTGGTTCGGAGGTTTCCGCGTTGCTGGGCCGTATGCCCTCTGCAGTTGGTTACCAGCCCACTCTGGCCACGGAGATGGGCGCGCTGCAGGAGCGGATCACTTCTACCAAAAACGGATCTATCACCTCGGTGCAGGCAGTTTACGTGCCTGCGGATGACCTGACGGACCCGGCACCTGCCACTACCTTTGCCCACCTGGATGCCACTACCGTTTTGGACCGCGGTATTGCGTCTCTGGGTATTTACCCGGCTGTGGATCCCCTGGATTCCACCTCCCGGATCCTGAGCCCCGAAGTGGTGGGTCAGGAGCACTATGAGACTGCCCGGGCAGTGCAGAGTATTTTGCAGCGGTATAAGGAGCTGCAGGATATCATCGCCATCATGGGTATGGATGAACTGAGCGAAGAGGACAAGCTGACAGTTAACCGGGCGCGGAAGGTTCAGCGCTTCCTGTCGCAGCCCTTCCATGTGGCAGAGCAGTTTACAGGCTATCAGGGTAAATATGTGCCTCTGAAGGAGACAATCCGCAGCTTTAAGGAGATCATTGAGGGCAAGCATGACCAGATTCCCGAATCCTACTTCCTGTTTGCCGGTTCGATCGATGAAGTGGTTGAAAAATGGAAGGGTGAGGGCAAATGAACAGCTTCCCCTTAAAAATCGTCACCCCGGATGGACTGCAGTTTGATGGCAATGCGGAGGAGCTGATTGTACGGACCACCTCCGGTGATCTGGGCATTCTGGCGGGGCATATCAACTGTGTGGCACCGCTGGGCATGGGCCAGGCTATGGTCGTTACAGACGGGCAGAAACGGTATGCTGCCTGCATCGGCGGTATGGTTTCTGTAATAAACGGCAACGTCTCCCTGGTCCCTACCACCTTTGAGTGGGCAGATACGATTAATGTGTCCAGAGTGGAAGAATCTGAGCGCCGGGCAAACCGGATATTGCAGGATAAGAACTCCACCGATACGGAGATCCGTCTGGCCGAAGCGCGTTTGAAGCGGGCGCTGGTCCGCAAAAGCGTAGCAGGTCGAAAATAAAATAATTGGCAACAGACGGCTGAATGTGTTTCAGCCGTCTGTTTGTCTGTTTGATAATACCATTGCTTTTTTTGCTGATTGGTGCTACAATATTGTATAGTTTTTGACAAGGAGTGACCGTGATGAGGGACACAAAGGCTATGGCCTATGTGAATATGTTCGGTGTGCTGGCCGCATTGGAGAATCTGTGTGCCATAGACGCGCCTGCCAAGGCGATCCTGGCGGAGCTAAAGAAACCGGTATCCCTGTGTTTCTTTGTAAAGGGTGGTCCTTGTTGTACCTTCCATTTTTCAAAGGATGGCTGCCGCATGACTGAGGGGGACGCAGACTGCACTTGTAAAATGACCTTTTCCGGACCGGAAAAATTTAACGCCCTGATTGATAACAGCAGGCCCGGTATGCCGGTTAAGAATCCGGTGCAAGTACTATCCTTCTTGCTGGGGCCGTTTACCAAGCTGACAGACCGCCTGACTGCGCTTTTGCGGCCCAGTGAGGAAGCACTGAGAGATCGGGCGTTCTTTGAAGAAAGCACCGTTCTGACCATGTATACCATTGCCGGTGCCATTTCAGCTCTGGCAAACAACGATCCCATTTCTCGTATTTCTGCCAGCTACACGGTAGATGGAGAGGTGTCTTTGGGGATTAAGGATGCGGTGTACGTGTCCATTTTGGTGAAGGATGGCCATTACACCACTGTAAAGGCCCCCGCGAAAAATCCCAGGGCTATTATGGAGTTTGCCAGCATTGATTTGGCCAACGGCTTGTTTAACGGCACAGTCTCTACGATCAATGAGATGTGTAAGGGCACCATCTTTTTGCGGGGTATGATCTCCATGGTGGACAATATCAACCGGATTCTGGACCGGGTGTCCGTATACTTAGGTTAAGGGGGAGAGCGGTATGAGCAAATATCCTGAGTACAGCCATGAAAAAAGCCGTGCTTGGTTTGACCGGGCGCTGAATGTGATCCCTTCCGGTATTTATGGCCACCTTGGCCCCTCAGAGGGCCTGTTCCTGCCTCTGGATAAATGGCCGTTAATATCCTCTAAAGCCCAGGGAACATATTTCTGGGACATGGATGGGAATAAGTATCTGGACTTTATGTGCGCATATGGACCCAATGTGCTGGGGTATGGGGACCCGGATGTGGATGCGGCAGCAATGGAACAATTAAAGATAGGAAATTGTACCACCGCACCTTCCTATAAAATGGTGGAGTGTGCAGAGCTGTTGGTAGATACGGTGGCCAGTGCAGACTGGGCCTTCTTTATGAAGAACGGCACCGATGCTACTACGTTCAGCATCCTGACGGCTCGGGCAGCCACCGGCCGGAAGAAAACCGTTTTCCTGCGGGGTTATTACCATGGCAATCAGCCCTGGGCCATGAAGGCAGACTATCCCGGAATCCTGCCGGAGGAGGTGGCCAACAATATTGTAGCACCCTGGTTCAGTCTGGAGGCCCTGGAACAAGCCTGGCAGGAAAATGAGGGAGAGATCGCGGCCCTGATCGCCCAGCCCTATGACCATGGTAATTTCTATGATAACCGCTGCGCTACCAAGGAATACTGGGTCGCAGTGCGGAAATTCTGTACAGATCACGGTATTGTACTGATTATTGACGATGTGCGGGCGGGCTTCCGGCTGGATCTGGCAGGCTCCGATCACTATTACGGCTTTGAGGCGGATATCATCTGCTTCTGTAAGGCTCTGGCCAACGGCTACAATATGTCCGCCGCCTGCGGTAAGGAATTTCTGCGGGCCGCGGCTTCCAGCCTGTCCTATACCGGTTCCTACTGGATGAGCGCAGAACCCTTTGCGGCCTGCATCGCTACGATCAACAAGATGAGGGCACTGGATACACCCGCTTTGTTCCGAAAGCTGGGTACCAAACTGACAGGGGGTCTCCGGCAGGCGGGAAAAAATCACGGCTTTGATCTGGTGGTATCCGGCGAGCCGGCGCTGTTCTATCTGCGGATTGCCAATGATGACAGCCTGATGCTCCATCAGGAGTGGGTAGCCGAGTGTGTCAGTCGGGGGCTGTTCATCACCAGCCATCATAACCACTTTATTAATGCCGCTGTGACGGATGCGGATATTGAACTGGCGGTGGATATTGCGGATGATGCCTTCAGCGTGGTGGCCCAGCGTCACCCGGGGCTGGAATTAACGAAATAACAAAGCCGCGCGGCCCAATGAAGTGACCCCAAAAAGTTAGACAAATATTTCTAACTCAAATTGTTTAAGCTGCCGAAAGGGCTTGCTGTCTGTGTAATGCAGGTGGCAAGCCCTTTAGCCTTGCCTTAATTCGCCGGTTGTTGTAGTAATCAATATAGTCAATAAGTTCTGCTTTGAAATGCTCTACAGAATCAAATTCTTGCAAGTAGAGAAGCTCGCTCTTGAGATGACCAAAGAAATTTTCCATAACAGAGTTGTCGTAGCAATTACCCTTTCGGCTCATGCTCTGTTTGACACCCTTCTCCTCCAGCATCTTTCTGTACTGTTTGTGCTGGTAGTGCCACCCTTGATCTGAGTGTAGGAGCAAACCAGTGTTATCAGGTATCTGCTGAAAAGCCTGTTCCAGCATAGTTGTTACCATTAGTAGATTGGGACTATCCGAAATCGTGTAAGTTACAATATCTCCGCTACATAGGTCAAGAATTGGAGATAGATACAGTTTCTGCCCAAACAAGCGAAACTCTGTTACATCCGTTACCCATTTTTGGTTAGGTTTCTCTGCACGGAATTCACGGTTCAACCCATTATCAGCAACCTTGCCTTGTTCTCCCTTATAAGAACGATATTTCTTCATTCGGACACGGCAAATAAGCCCCAATTCCTTCATTAACCGCTGTACAGTCTTATGATTTAAGCTGAACCCTCGATTGTGCAGTTCATCCGTAACACGACGATACCCGTATCTACCTTTGTTTTCGTGAAAAATTGCTGTGATTTCCGCCTTGGCTTGTGCATACTTATCCTGTTTATCTTGATTCTTAATGTGGTAATAGAAAGTAGCCCTTGGCAGTTGAGCGATTTCCAGCAATGTTGTCAGATCGTGTTCTCGCCTTAGTTCCTGGATCACTTTTGCTTTTTGCTCTTGTGTCGCTCTTCTTCCAAAACCAAGGCTTGCAATTTTTTTAGGTATGCGTTCTCGGCTCTTAGCCGCTGGACTTCCTTCAACAGATCTTCTTCCACCTCTTTAGGAAACCTTGCAGGACGACCTTTACTACCACGACCACGACGCTCAATGTACAGCCCTTCTGGGCCCTCCATAAGATAAATCCTCTCCCAGTCCGCTACCCGTTTGTCGCACGGAATGTCAAACTGGCGAGCTGTTTCCTTGTAACTGAGCTTATCTCGCATCATGCTCTCTACGACCATCTGCTTGAACTCACCTGTATACCGCTTATTTGGTACTCCTTTAGCCATAAGAAAAACACCCCATTTCTTAGTACAAGTATTATATCATACTTGTCTAACAAATGGGGTGCAGTTCACATCCGGGCCGCGCGGTTCATATATTGGGCGCAATCAGAATCATGCAGGGGCGGCTATGCAACCCTACATTTATAGCAAGATTTCTGGGCCAATATAGCCCGAATATGGACTATTGCCAATACACCAATCATGCTGTAATCTAAGTGCGGCTTTCAATTTTGATTGCTGCATTTGATGATTCCAAAGGTGTGATGTTATGAAGAAATCGGAGTTTATCACATTCCGTACAGATCAGGAAACAAAGCGAATTTTAGATGCGCTTGCAGCGGAAAAAGGACGAACAATTTCGTATTTGGCAGGTGAAATTGTGAAAGCATGGCTGAAAAAAGAGAAAACAGAGGAGTCCTAAAGGAAAGCCTAGATTTGTTGTTCTGTTGCCGTGAAAGTCATTGAAGGGGAGGGTCAAGACCCTCCCCTACAACGCGTCATGCAAAACGGAGCGATAATTTTGTATTTTGCGGTTGGCGGCTCGATAAACGGAAGCTTGACTTTAGCGGCAGGTCATATACACATGTATAAAGCTTACGGTTGATAATAGATCCGCCTCTGGGATTCTTCGTTCGGGGGGGCGGGGGAATCAGTACGGAACAGGCCGTACAGGGTATCGGCTCTATTTTCAATTGCCTGATAGGGGTGGTCCAGCTTTTCACCGGTGTTGGGATAATGGCCGCTTTGCCGGGCCAGCTTCAGAATCTCCCGGCCACGGTCATTCAGAGCCAGTACCCGGGCATAGGGGGCAGGGGCAGACAGGTCTGTATGGGCCAGCCCTAGAAACGCGCACAGGACCATCCGGTCCAGCCGGGTACGGGTGTAGCGCTTGGATTTTACTGCGGTCAAAATATCCTCCAGTGTGGCTTCCTTGCGGGCAGCATGCATCAGCTTCCGCCACAGGCCCTCAGAACCATAGGGCAGCGCTTCAAATTCTTTGTCTGACATGGTGCGCAGCCGGGCCAAAATAGCCCGTTCTCCGGCAGAGCGGGTATGCAGTGGGGCGTTTTCAAAGCAAGGCCGTGCTTCTGCGGGGACGTAGTCCAGCCAGGTACCGCTTTGCAGCATTAAGCTCCGTACCGCGGTTGCAGATGGATTTTCCCCGTAAGCCTGCAGATCGTGATAGCTGCCTTGCCGCAGAATGGGCAGGGGAATCATGGGAGAGTTTTGGGACAAAATAGCCTTACAGTATTCAATTGCCAAAATATCATTTGGATTGTGCAGAATACCAACAGGGATACCCATGGTCTCCAATGCGGCCTGTCTTGCGGCAGGAAAGGACAGGCCCTTTGCCAGTTCAATGGAAAGGGCTGGGGGAAAATCAGGGGATAGAAGCGCTTGTGCGGTCTGCATTAACAAAGCAGGATCGGCAGTTTCAGAGCCGAAGCATAGGTTGTCACAATAACCGCTCAGCAGTTTTACACCTGCGGAGGCAAACCCCTCCGCGGAGGACAGGGCAGCAGTGACCGGAAGCTCTAAAACCAGATCCGCACCGCTTAGAACAGCGGCCTTCGCCCGCAGGGACTTGTCCACAATAGCGGGCTTGCCCCGCTGCACATAATTTCCGCTCATCATACACACAATGCCGTCGGCGGGCTGGAGTGTACGCAGGGTGTCCAATTGCTTTTTATGCCCCAGATGCAGGGGGTTGTATTCACATATGATACCTGTGATCTTCAAAAAAACCTGCCTCCATGAAAAAAATTCCTTAATAGGGGTTGAGAAATTTTGTTTTTTATTATAAAATAACTTCAGCTATGGTTATTTTACCACAACTTTTAAGAAAAGAAAATCATTTTTATTTTGGAGGACATTGTAATGAACGTTTTGGTTATCAACGCCGGCAGCTCTTCTCTTAAGTATCAGTTGATGGATCCCCAGACCGGTGATGTATCCGCCAAGGGCCTGTGCGAGCGTATTTATATTGACGGCCGCCTGACTCATAAGGTAGGCGACAAGAAAGTGGAAAAGGAAATCGCCATGCCCACCCATGCGGAGGCTATTCAGGCGGTTCTGGCCATTCTGGTAGACCCTGTTGACGGCGTGATCAAGTCTGTTGACGAGATCGATGCGGTTGGCCACCGTGTGCTGCACGGCGGCATGGAGTTCTCTGACTCCTGCATCATCAACGACGAAGTTATCGCAGCTATTGAGAAGTGCATCCCACTGGGCCCCCTGCATAACCCCGCAAACCTGATGGGTATCCGTGCCTGCCAGGCCGTTATGCCCAAGACACCTCAGGTTGCTGTGTTTGACACCGCGTTCCACATGACCATGCCTCCCAAGGCATATCGCTATGCCATCCCCACTGAGTACTACAAGAACGACGACATCCGCCGTTACGGCTTCCATGGCACCAGCCATAAGTATATTGCCCGCCGGGCTGCCGCACTGGTCGGCAAGACCGAATTCAAGATGGTCAACTGCCATCTGGGCAACGGCTCTTCTCTGTCTGCGGTGAAGGACGGTAAGTGCATGGACACCTCCATGGGCCTGTCCCCCTTGGCTGGTGTGCCTATGGGTACCCGTTCCGGCGATATCGATGCCTGTGTGGTTCAGTTCATCTGCAATAAGTACGGCATGAGTGTGGACGAGTGCCTGAATATGCTGAACAAGAAGTCCGGCGTGCTGGCCCTGTCCGGTGTTTCTTCCGACTTCCGCGATCTGGAGGCGGGCGCAGCAGTGGGGAATGAAGAGTGCAAGCTGGCACTGGAGAAGTTCTACTATGAGGTTGCCAAGTATGTGGGCGCTTACGCTGCCGCGCTGAACGGCATCGATGTGCTGACCTTCACTGCCGGTGTGGGCGAAAACGGTGCAGGCACCCGTCAGGCAATCTGTGATTACCTGGGCTTTATGGGAGTGAAGATCGATCCCGAGAAGAATCAGATTCGCGGTAAGGAGACTCTGATCTCCACCCCCGATTCCGAGGTTCAGGTATGGGTCATTCCCACCAATGAAGAGCTGATGATCGCACAGGATACTGCTGAGCTGGTCAACGCCGCGAAGTAAAAACAAAAAAACAGAGCCGCTGCATTTGCAGCGGCTTTTTCTACGGTTTGAGGGCATCCGTCAGGGTGCCCGTTTGTTTGAAACAGAATCAAATTTCAGTTTTGCTGACAGGATGGTTTACTGTCCAAGCCGTTTCAACAGGCTTAAAAAGGATGTGAGTGTGGTAATAACCGGATGAGGAATGGGCTTTTTAGCATAATAAATGGCATCGTAAACCCCTGCCTGGGGAGCTGGGCCGGTGTAGAGGGTATACGGACGCAGCATTTGCTCCAGATCTCCTACTGAATAGAATGTTTCAGAATCTATATCCAATCCAATGCTGTGTAGAATACAGATTGCAAATTCAACACAGATATAGGAATCCTTAACGTTTACACGCTTACGAAAGGGGACGCAGACGGCGGATAGATAATTGTACAGATATTGCTCCTGTTGCTTCAGCATTTGGCCAATGTGCAGATTTAGCATGTCATATTGCTTCTGGGTGATTGGCAAACGGCATACCCGCATGTTGGCAGCTTGACCGTTTAAATTGTAGCGGGATAGGGATTCCTGAACAAAACCACCATAAAATGGGGTATGATAGTAACGGCGGGAAAAACCGTACATGGGGCACAGGTCTGCACTTAGGGAGATGCACACATGATTATATGCTTCCCCGGTAATGCGGCGAATGGCCTTGCCTATGCGGTAGGGGGTGGAGGAAAAGACCACATATAGATACTGTTCAGTCATAAAATTTCTTCTCACAAAATTTTCTTAATTTTTTCAAGTATATCACACTTTTTCCCTTATGACAAGGCGGGAAAAGGGTGCTATTTGGTGGAAGAGGAAACAAAATGGCATGATTATAACGTAAGAGGGGGGGTTGACAAAGTATTTTACTATCGATATAATGTTATCGATAGTAAAAACTCGAATAATTTCGAGATAGTTTGGGAAGGAGTTAGCTATCATGAGTAAAATTAGTGTGATCGGTGCCGGTAATGTAGGTGCCACAATTGCCAATGACCTGATGATTCAGGGCGTTGCTTCGGAAGTTGTTTTGATCGATATTAATAGAAAAAAAGCAGAAGGTGAAGCACTGGATATTTATCAGGGTGCGCCGTTCCATTCTCCTGCTATCGTACGCCCCGGTGACTATCCTGCGGCAGAAGGATCGGATATTGTGGTAATTACCTGCGGCTTGGCCAGAAAGCCCGGCATGTCCCGGTTGGATCTGGCGCAGACGAATGTGAATATCCTGAAGGATGTAGCAGCCAATGTGGTGCCCTATGCTCCCCATGCGGTGTATGTGATCGTGTCCAATCCGGTGGATGTGCTGACCTATGTGTTTACCAAAGTTTCCGGGATTCCGGAGAATCAGATCATTGGTTCCGGCACAATCCTGGATACCAGTCGCTTGCAGTCTGAGCTGGCAAAGCGGTTTTATATCAACCCCAAAAATGTGCATGCCCATGTATACGGGGAACATGGCGACAGCTCCTTTGTACCATGGTCGCTGGTACACATTGCTAACAACCATGTGGATGACTACAAGGAAAGTTCTCCTGACCGGGACCGGATCAATTGGAATCGGGACTATGAGGAAGTAGAAGAATTTGTGAAGAAATCCGGTGCGAAGATCATTGAGAACAAGGGCGCTACCTTCTACGCGGTGGCCATGTCCGTGTGCCACATTTGCAAGTGCATTTTCAGCGATGCAGGTACGGCCCTGACAGTTTCCACAATGATGCATGGAGAATACGGCGTGGAGGATGTGTGTCTGTCCACGCTGACGCTGGTGGATCGATCCGGAGTTCGGGGCAAGATCAGCAATAAACTTACAGAGGAAGAGATTCAGAAGCTCCACAACAGTGCCAATAAGCTGAAAAATGTGATCGCACAGATCCAGATATTATAACAAAAAGAGGATGCTTCAGCATCCTCTTTTTGTTATAATTCCTGTTCTGCAAGGAGTGTGCAAAGATCCTCTGCGGATTGCGCGTCCGGAAGGGCTGTGCGCAGGCACTGGGTCATATCCGTTAAACAGAAGCGACAGCCGGTCAGTGCATGCTCGACAGTAGATGGAAGCTGCCAGTCCATGGCGTCTGAGTAGACTTTTGCTCCGGTGATGACACCGTTCTTTGCTTGAAGCTGTAGCTGGATGCTGCCCCACGGGAAGCGGGTTTGACATTCAAAAGTAAAAGGCAGGGGCGTGCCATACAGATATTCCCAACTGCTGTAGGTTTTCCCAAGTGCTTCAATTGCCCAATGGTCCTCTGGCGTGAGCACAACGGTCTCAGCAGAAAGGCCGTATACGTTCTGGAATGCGGCAGTCATATATGCTTTCATGGTTTGGCAGGTCAAATCGGGGGAAAGGGTGTTCAGATTAACCACTCGGGAACGGACGGAGGACACGCCCTTAGCCTCCAGCTTGGCCTTGGAGGGGCTTAGATAACGCTGGAGCTTGTCCGTATCCACGTCGATCAGAAGGGTGCCGTGATGGTAGGCGTGGCTGCCGTTGTGGTAGAATGCATTGCCGGAAAATTTATGTCCGTCTGCCAAAAGATCATTTCGGCCGGATTTTACCGCGGTGATCCCAGCCATGGCACAGGCGGTCTGAATCACAGAAAGCTGACGGTCCACATCGTAATCCTCCCTGTTTACCAAAAAGGTAAAATTCAGGTTTCCCAAATCGTGGAATACAGCGCCGCCACCGGAGAGCCGTCGGGCCAGTTTGCCGCCCTCTGCTTCCAGTAAAGATGTGCGACATTCCAACCAAGGGTTTTGATTTCGTCCGATCACGACAGTGTTCTGGTTTTGCCATAGGTATAGGATACATTCCCCGGGACCGGTGGTATCCATCAGTTGTTTTTCAATGGCAAGATTGATATAGGGGTCAGTACAGGTGTTTTCGTAAATGCGAAGCCGCTGGATCATAAGGATACCTCTTGTTTCTGGTGTATATTTATTATTATAAAAGCAGTGCATCTGCCAGTCAATCTATTTTTGAAAAAAGCATTGACAATGTTGGGATAAAAATGTTATATTTGTGTTATTATTTCACGGTTATAACATTTGGGGGCAGCTATGAATAAGCTTCGTCAAGAAAAGATCAAGGAATATATTGAAAAACGCAATGTGGTGACAATCCGGCAGCTTCAGGAGCAGTTTCCGGAAGTGTCGCTGATGACCATTCATCGGGATCTGGATGCCCTTGTGGAGGGCGGAAGTGTTGTAAAGTTCCGGGGCGGTGCAAAATCGGTACGTCATGCAGTGGATCCGGAGTTTAATGTGCGTATGCGGGAGAATAACGCGGGTAAGATGGCCATTGCGCAAAAGGCACTGGGATTGATCCAGCCCCACAGCTCGGTGTTTTTGGATGCCAGTACCACGAACCTTGCGCTGGCCAGATGTCTGCCGGATATAAACCTGAATATCTTCACCACCGGGCCAAGTGTCGCAATCGAGCTGTGCAGGCTTCAGAATCCGGTAGTTACTCTGTGCTGCGGTACGATTAATCGAAAAAATTTGGCGGTTTCCGGGCAAAATACGTTGGAAATGCTGGAGAAGATCAATATCGATTTAGCATTTATCGGTGTTTCCGGCTGCTCGGTGGACGCAGGCTTCACCTGCGGTATGGAAGGCGATATGCTGGTGAAACGCATGATGATCCGGAAGGCCCGCAGAAGCGTGGCGGTTTGCAGTAAAGAAAAATTGAACTGCCTGATGCCTTATACCTTTGCCAAGTTGGAGGATGTGGATTATTTGATCAGCGACGAACCTCTGCCGGAAGCTTTTGCAAAAGCGGCAGAACAGGCGGGTGTGACCTTGCTTTAATCAGAGGACGTGCTGGGGCACGTCCTTTTTGCTGTATGGGACAATTGCGTGAAGAAATAGTGAGTTCGTGTAAAAATACTATTGACTTGTTATGTTATGAGGTGTTATAATTAACATGCTATAACATCCATTAAAGGAGGACATACATTGGCAAATGCAGTCATTATGCCCAAAGCGGGCATTACAGTGGAAAGCTGTATTATTGGCGAATGGAAAAAGAAGGTTGGAGATCCGGTGAGTATCGGCGATATCCTGTTTACTTACGAAACGGATAAGGCCAGCTTTGAATGTGAATCAACGGCAGAGGGCGTTCTTCTTGATATCTTCTTTGAGGAAGGTGACGAGGTTCCCTGCCTTGTAAATGTCTGCGCTGTGGGTAACCCCGGGGAAGATGGGTCCGCACTGCGGGGCGGAAGTGGTGCGCCCGCAGAAGAAGCACCTGCAGCAGCACCTGCGGCTGCACCTGCTGCACCTACCGCTGCGGCGACCAATGCCAAGGGCATTCTGATGCCTAAGGCGGGTATTACAGTGGAAAGCTGTATCATTGGCCAGTGGCTGAAGAAGGTGGGTGACCCGGTTAAGATCGGTGACATCCTGTTTACTTATGAAACTGACAAGGCTTCCTTCGAGTGTGAGTCTACTGCCGAAGGCACCTTGCTGGATATTTTCTATGAAGAGGGCGATGAAGTGCCCTGCCTGATCAACGTGTGTGCGGTGGGCACACCCGGTGACGACACTGCCTGCCTGAAGGGCATTGGCGGTGCGCCTGCTACAGAGGAGACTTCCGCCACAGTGGATGCACCTTCTGCAGAAACGGCTTTAGCCGGTACTGCCGGTGTGGAGACGGTAATTATGCCTAAGGCTGGAATTACAGTGGAAAGCTGCATTATTGGCCAATGGCTGAAGCAGGTAGGCGACCAGGTAAAGGTTGGCGATGTCCTGTTTACTTACGAGACGGATAAGGCTTCCTTTGAATGTGAATCCACTGCAGAGGGAACGCTGCTGGAGATCCTGTTCCAGGAGGGTGATGAGGTTCGCTGCCTGGAGGCAGTTTGCAAAGTTGGCGTTTCCGGCGGTGCGGCAGCATCTGCTACTTCCGGCTGTGCGGCTTCTCCCAGAGCAAAGAAGTTGGCTGCTTCTGCTGGCGTGGATGTGTCCTTGGCTGCTGGCACCGGCCCGAACGGCCGGATCATCGAGCGGGATGTGCGCGAACTGATGGCCAATCCTCCTGTGAAGCAGGATGTACCTGCGACAGTTGCTGCAGCACCTGCCCCGGCAGCGCCTGTTGCCGCACCTGTAGCAGCGGAAGCAGAAGCGGAGTACAAGGATGTGAAGTTCAGCGGTATCCGCCGCGCTATCAGCAAGTCTATGCACACATCCTTGTCCACTATGGCACAGCTGACCCACAATACTTCCTTCGATGCGACTGCAATTCTGAATTACCGCAAAATGCTGAAGGCGGCTGGCGGCGAACTGGCCGGCATTACCCTGGGCGACATTGTCCTATATGCCGTTTCCCGCACGTTGCTGAATCATCCGGATTTAAATGCCAATATGCTGGATGATAACAACATCCGCCTGTTCCATCATGTGAATTTGGGTGTTGCTGTGGATACACCCAGAGGTTTGATGGTTCCCACCATCCGTCACGCTGACGAAATGAGCTTGCTGGAGATTTCCAAGGCTGTTAAGGAGCTGGCGGCTGAATGTCGCAGCGGCTCCATCAGCCCCGATAAGCTCAGTGGCGGAAGCTTTACCGTTTCCAATCTGGGCAATATGGGCGTGGAATCCTTCACACCTGTAATTAACCCGCCTCAGACCGGCATTCTGGGTGTCTGTGGTACCATTGACCGGGTACGCAAGGCTGCCGACGGCTCTATTGACATCTATCCTGCTATGGGCCTGAGTCTGACTTATGACCACCGTGCAGTGGATGGAACACCTGCAGCTAAGTTCCAGAAGGAACTGTGCCAGAATCTGGAAAACTTTACCACGTTACTGGCCAAGTAAGGGGTTTCTATGGAGATGTTTGATTTGTTGGTTTTGGGTGGCGGCCCGGGCGGCTATTTATGTGCCGAGCGGGCAGCCCAGAGTGGATTTAAGGTCTGCCTGTTTGAAAAGCGTTCCCTTGGCGGCACCTGCCTGAATGAGGGATGTATTCCTACCAAAACCTTGCTGAACTCCGCGAAAATGTTCCGGCATGCAACAGAGAGTGAGGCCTTTGGCGTCACAGCACAGGGTGTCAGATATGACCATGCCAAGGTTGTGGAGCGTAAAAATAAAGTGGTCAAAACACTGGTATCCGGTGTTGGTGCCGCCATGAACGCAAATAACGTCACAGTCATCTCTGCCAATGGGGTCATTCAGGGCAGAGTGGAAGGCGGTTTTTCTGTGGAAGCTGACGGCCAGGTTTACACTGGCCGGAGGCTGGCCATTGCGTCCGGTTCTGAGACCGTCATACCGCCGGTTCCTGGGCTGAAGGAGGGCATTGCCTCCGGATTTGTGCTGACCAATCGGGAGGTGCTGGATGAAATAACGCTTCCTAAAAAAATAGTGGCCATTGGCGGTGGCGTGATTGGATTGGAAATGGCATACTACTTTGCCAGCGTAGGTGTGGAAGTCACTGTCATTGAAATGATGCCCAAGATTGCAGGCGCAACAGATCCGGAGATCTGTAAGGTGCTGACCGATGCGTGCGTCAAGAGGGGCATGATCTTTAAGCTGTCTTCCAGAGTTCTGGAAGTGAAAGACGGTATGGTGGTTTATGAGGAAAACGGTCAGCAAAAGGAGATCGCCTGTGATAAGGTACTTTTGGCTGCCGGACGGAAGCCTGCTACTGCCGGCAGCGGGCTGGAAAGCCTGGGCTTGCAGATGGATCGGGCTGCGATTGTCACAGACCGCCATATGTGTACCACAGTGTCCGGTGTTTATGCTATTGGCGACTGCAACGGTAAGCTGATGCTGGCCCATACTGCTTATCGGGAAGCCGAGGTTGCTGTCAACCATATGTTAGGCAAGCCCGATGAAATGCGTTATGATGTGATCCCATCTGTGATCTATACGGATCCTGAGGTGGCTAGTGTAGGCCTGAGCAAGGAAACGGCAGAGATCCGTGGGATGACGGTGAAGGAAGTAAAACTGCCCATGTCTTATGCGGGCCGTTATCTGGCTGAAACGGAAGGCGGCAAGGGCTTTATCAAGCTGGTGGTAGATAACAACAGGAACAGGCTGGTAGGCTGCCATATGGTTGGCCCCTACGCATCGGAGATTATCATGACCGCAACGATGATGATTGATACAGAGTTGTCTCCCAATCGGCTGCAAAAGCTGGTGTTCCCGCACCCAACTGTTGCGGAAATCATTCGAGAAGCAATTTTCCATATTTAAGGAGGATACCTAAAATGCCTAAGAGCTTATTTGTTGATCCTGCTGTAGTCCGTGCGCCCAGCAAGGTCACATTCAATGAGATCCCTGTTAACCAGTACAGCAAGACTGTGAAGGAAGAACTGGAATCCGGTAAATTCACCAAGGAAGATCTGGTTCGTATTTTCCGGGATATGACTGTTCTGCGTGAGTTCGAGACCATGCTGAATCTGATCAAGACCCAGGGCTCCTACAACGGTGTGGACCACACCTATCCCGGTCCTGCCCACCTGTCTATCGGTCAGGAAGCTGCCTGTGTCGGTCAGGCATATCTGCTGGATGAGAACGATTTCGCTTTTGGTTCTCACCGCAGCCACTCCGAGATCCTGGCAAAGGCCCTGTCCACTATCAACAAGATGAGCGATGAGCAGTTGATGAACGTGATGGAAAACTTCCTGGAAGGTAAGTGCCTGCGTTCCACCCAGAAGCTGGGTGATACCAAGGATGTTAAGGAACTGGCGATCCGCTTTATCCTGTACGGTACATTGTCTGAGATTTTTGCCCGGGAGACCGGCTTCCATATGGGTATGGGCGGCTCTATGCACGCATTCTTCCTGCCCTTTGGTATCTATCCCAATAACGCGATTGTTGGCGGCTCTGCTACCATTTCCACCGGTTCTGCTCTTTATAAGAAGGTTAATAACAAGAAGGGTATCTGCGTTTGTAACATCGGTGATGCTTCCATGGCCCGCGGTCCTGTGTGGGAAGCACTGAACTTCGCCGCGATGGACCAGTACAAGACCCTGTGGGAGTCTCATAACGATGGCATGCCCATTCTGTACAACATCTTCAATAACTCTTACGGTATGGGCGACCAGACCCGTGGGGAGACCATGGGTCAGGGTGTGATGGCCCGGATCGGTTCCGGTGTCAGCCCTACCCAGATGCATGCTGAGACAGTTGATGGCTTCAATCCTCTGGCGGTGATCGATGCCATGGAGCGGAAGCTGGAGTTGTTGCGCAATGGCCAGGGCCCTGTGATGCTGGAAACCTTGACCTATCGGTTCTCCGGTCACTCTGTCTCCGACCAGAACGCATACCGGACCAAGGAAGAGATGGATGCATGGAAGGAAGTGGATCCGATTGCAACCTACCCTGCTGCCCTGATTGAGGCCGGTGTGATCACCCAGGCTGAGGTTGATGCGATTCTGGCTGAGACCAAGGAGCGCATGACCATGATTTGCAAGGCTGCCGCCGATACGGAAATCAGCCCCTACTGCGATTTCAAGAAGGATCCTGCTGTTGTGGAGCGCCTGATGTTCTCTAATCAGAAGGTAGAGAAGTTTGATGACCGTGAGCCGGAATTCACTGTGCCAAAGGAAGAGGCTGAGGGCTATAAGAAGATCAAGAGTAAGGTCCGTACGCCTTTCGATAAGGACGGCAAGCCTGTTTCCAAGATGAAGCTGTATAACCTGCGTGACGGTATTTCCGAGGTTATTTGGGACCGGTTCTATGAGGATCCCACGTTGATTGCTTACGGCGAAGACTGCCGTGACTGGGGCGGCGCATTTGCGGTTTACCGTGGCATGATGGACGCACTGCCCCACAGCCGTCTGTTCAACTCTCCCTTGGCAGAGGCTTCTATCGTGGGTACTGCCGTTGGTTACGCCATGTCCGGCGGTCGGGCTCTCGTGGAACTGATGTACGCTGACTTTATTGGCTGCGCCGGTGACGAAATCTTCAACCAGATGTCCAAGTGGCAGTCTATGTCTGCCGGTATCCTGAAGATGCCCGTGGTGCTGCGTGTTTCTGTGGGTTCTAAGTACGGTGCGCAGCACTCTCAGGACTGGACCGCACTGTGTGCCCATATTCCCGGCCTGAAGGTTTGCTTCCCTGCAACACCTTGGGAGGCAAAGGGCTTGATGGAGACTGCTCTGAAGGGTACTGACCCTGTGGTCTTCTTCGAGAGTCAGAGAATCTATGACGTGGGCGAACAATTCCGCGAGGGCGGCGTTCCGGAGGAGCGTTATGAGATTACCATCGGCGATACTAACAAGGTCCGTGACGGTAAGGATGTTACCATCCTGACACTGGGTGCTGTTCTGTACCGTGCAATGGATGCTGCCACGACCCTGTCTGAGAAGTACGGCATGGAAGCAGATGTGATCAACCTGCACTCTCTGGCACCGCTGGATTACACCAAGATCATTGAGTCTGTCAGAAAGACCGGCCGTGTTGTTCTGGTCTCCGATGCTTGTGCGCGGGGCGGCTTTATGAACGACGTTGCCCGGAACATTACCGAGCTGTGCTTCGACGATCTGGATGCACCTCCTGTGGTAGTGGGTGCCAAGAACTGGATTACACCTCCCTTCGAGTTTGATGAGTTCTTCTTCCCTCAGGCAAGCTGGATTCTGGATGCGATCCATGAGAAACTGGTTCCTCTGAATGGCTATGTTGTGGAAAACGGATGCACCGAGGCTGAGCAGCTTCGCCGGGCTAAGGACGGCGTGTAATTTCCTATGGAAATCAAAAGAACAGCCAATGCGGGCGTGTTGCTGGGGTTGGGTGGCAAACGTATTTTAATAGACGGTGTATGCCGGGAGATTAAGCCCTACCTGGCAACACCGCCTCAGATGCGGGAGGCTTTGCTAAAGGAGCTGCCGGATGCGCTGCTCTTTACCCACAGCCATACGGATCATTACGATGCTGCTTTTGTTTCCGAATATCTGCAAAAGACCGCAGGCCCTGTTTTGGGGCCTGCGGATATTCCCTTTTGCAGTGCACAGACGTGTCAAATCGGGGATGTGCAGATCATGCCGGTACCCAGCCGTCATATAGGGAAGACGGAACTGATAGGGCACATAAGCTTTGTACTGAAAGGAAGCCGGTGTGTGTGGTTTTTAGGGGATGCGTCACCGTTGTTCTGGAAAGGAGCAACGGATTTGCCTTGTCCCGATGTGATGATCGGTCCCTATGCTTACGGAATGGGAAGCGGATGGGAGGTTGTCAAGCGTCTGGGCGCAAAGGAAGTGGTATTACTACATCTGCCAATGCGGGATAACGACCCCTACGGTCTCTGGCCGGAAGTGGAGCGTACAGCCGGGCAGGCCTGGGATATTCGGGTGCATTTTCCTGAAATGGGGGAAAGTATTGCTCTTTGATAGGAAACGCGCCAGTTCCTTATCAAAATCTATTAAATATTTGTCTAATTAAACACAAACAAAGTCTTGACAAATCCTAAAAACATGGTAAAATTTCTATGTACCAATTCTTAGGAGGGTATTATTATGATTCATGCTAGAGTTATTAAAGTGAAAAATCCGGAAGAAATGGGCTCTCTGGCAGCCGACCAGTTTGAGGCCATGATCCAGACAAAGCCTGCCTGTGTGATTGGTCTGGCTACCGGCTCCACTCCGCTACCCCTGTATCGGGAGTTAATCAAGCGGGAGCAGGAGGGCAAGATCGACTTCAGCAGAGTACGTTCTGCCAATTTGGATGAATATAAGGGCTTGGCCCCTGACCATCCTCAGAGCTACCGCAAGTTCATGCAGGATAACCTGTTTGATCACATTTCCATCAAGCCGGAGAATACCATCGTTCCTGACGGCCTGGCTGAGGATGAGCAGGCTATGTGCGAAGCCTACGAGAAGAAAATTGAGGAGTGGGGCGGCGTTGACCTGCAGCTTCTGGGCATTGGTCATGACGGCCACATTGGCTTCAATGAGCCTGAGGATCATTTCCCCGGTATGACTCATGAAGTGAAGCTGACCGATATGACGATCGATGCCAACAAACGTTTCTTCGATTCCATCGACGATGTGCCCAAGGCTGCATTCACTATGGGTATTGGCACCATTATGGCTGCAAAGAAGATCGTTATGGTGGTCACCGGTGCAGACAAGAAGGACATTCTGCGCAAGACCTTCTGGGGTCCTGTAGATCCCCAGGTTCCTGCTTCTATCCTGCAGTTCCATCAGGACGTGACCCTGATCTGCGACGAGGCGGCTTACCCCCTGTAATAAAAAAGGACGCGTTGCAAAGCAATGCGTCCTTTTACATACTTGCCAAACGGTAAATTTTGTATTTATAGGGCAGTTTTAGTACAGCGCGTGTAGGGCGGGGGTTTGCTCCCGCCGTTTAAAACAGCTGGTTATCGGGCGTCGGGAGCAAGCCTCCGCCCTACAAAGGATAATGCAAAACTGCCCTATAAACTGACATTTGACTTTAGCAACAGTCCCTTTTATCGCACTTCTTTGTAATAATCCGAAGTCAGAAGAAGGTTGCTGATGTGGATGAACTCCTGTGAGATTTTTTCCATGGCTTTCAGGTTGTCTTCTGTGACTTGCTTGTTTTGGGGATTGTGAAGAATCACCGGTTTCCGGTCCACGATCTGGCAGACCACATCCTCACAGATCCAGCTTCCGTCAGGGAAGATTGCGTAGCCCTCGTAATCGGGGTCAAAAGCATCTCGACCGAGATAATGATAAGGGGAGTTGATGCCCAGCAGATTCAGGGCCGTGGGCAGAATATCAGATGTGTTGACGGTCTTGGTAACTTCCATACTGGGGCAGTCCGCAGACCAGATAAAAAAGGGGGTCTTTTCCAAAAGAAGCGCTTCATTTACACCGGAATGTGCGTACAGTTCTTCCAGGTTGTTGTAGCCGTAGGTGTAGTGGTCAGTTACGCCGATGATGACAGTGTTTTCCAGAGTGCCGTGGGCCTCCAGTTCCTCCAGTAGCCGGGCAAACATATCATCTACCAGTTTGGCTTTTACCCGGGCGCAGATCTCTTCCTCGCTGGCGTATTTACCCCGGTACTCCGGGTATTTTTGCAGTGCGTAGTGGCCGATGATCTCGTTATAGGTATAACCTAGGTGGGCGGAGCGGGTGATAATGGTGTTGAAGGTCTGACCGTCCCGAAAAAACAGGCTGTTCAACGCCGGAAGCTCAAACAGCAGGCAGTCATCTAAAAGTGCGTTCCGATCGTTAGTGTAGTCCCCATAACAGTTGTAGCTGTTGTAGCCTAATGCGGGCTCAAATACGCCGCGACTGTAAAAGTCGGGGTTGTTGTAGTGGAATACTTCGGCTGTATAGCCGTTGTCTGCCAACTGTGCGGCGATGGATTGATTCCAATCGTTTGTTACATAGTCAAAAAGATAGCTGCCTGTAGTAGGCATGTAAATTCCCGTATTCATGCAAAATTCCGAGTTTAGAGTACGGGTGCCCCCATAGCCGGGGGTGTACATGTTGGTAAAGTTGATGCCCTCTTCCATCATCCGATACAGGGTAGGAGTATCCTCCTGTGTGATCATCCAATCGTCCATAGATTCCATCAGGACAAGAATCACATTCTTTCCTTCCAGTATGCCGGTCATTTCGTTGGGCTCGGCATCGCCGCGCCGGTCAAAATAGGCATCAATCTGGGCAATTTCCTGTTGTTGTACTTCTTTGAAGGCGGGGGTCAGCGGGAAGATCTCGTGCTTCCAAATATCTCGCATGAGCAGATGATAAACACCGCAGATGTCATAAACGCTTTTGGCATCGTACATGGTGGTATAAGTGGCGCGGTATGAAGAGGATCGGTTGTAGTCGGAATCAGTGCCCCAAATGTCGTTGTCCCACTGAAATATGGCCTCTGGCATGAAACACAATGACACGATCGTGGCGGCACTGATACCCAGGTAAGACAGCCGAACCGGCAGCCTGGGAAAAGTCTTGGGGTATTTCCACACCAGCAGAGCTCCTAAAAGGATCAGGCCGGCACAACAGACCCACCAAAGGGCAGGGAATCCTGTCAGGGTGTCTCCAATAAATACAGCGCCTTCATCCGCAAAGAAAAGGGTGGACAGCCACATCATTTTGCCAAATACCTGATGGTATCCGCACTGTCCCATGGTCCAGGCACCCAATAAATAGAAGGAGATGCCAAACACAATCCGGCTTGCCTTCCGAGGCAGAAGCAGAATCAGGGAGGCCAGCAATAAGGACCAAGTGGCGGCAAAGCTCAGGCTGGTCATACCGGCTGGCTCCAGTAGAAGGCAGCCTGCAAATTCAATTAAAAAATAAGCCCCGGCAATGGGCAGCAGATTCGAAAAAAGTCGACCTATGTTTTTTAATCCAGATAAAACCTTTTGCTTAGGAAAAGAAATATGTTTCAAAAGATGTCGCCTCCATGATGCAGGGATTATATCGAGATTTTAACACAAAAGCCCCCAAAAAACAATGAATATTCAGTAAATTTAAAGGCGGAAAAATTTACGGATATGGAAAGAACCGCTGCAGTAAGGCTGTCCGTTTTTGCTTTTTATTTGGTAGAGTTGCAGTGTGGGATTGTGGGTTTGGCTGTTACAAACTATTTAGATGCCACATACGCAAAACCAGGAATCAATTCATCGGTTATTTTATTATATAATTTTCCGTCTTTTGAATAAAAATGCTTATTTTCATCTGAACAGTTTATATTTACAACCGGATGGTAAAATGTTATACTTCCGCCCCCGTTAATATGCGGATAATATTCATCCATAACAACATATTCAATTATCTCAATATTTTCTCCGATATTTAAATTAAATATAATATCTTCTACCACATAATCTCTAGAAATATCAAATTCATCAATATTGCCACCCAATACGGCATTGTATTCGCTGTCTTCTGGTGCGTTAATATATAAATCAGAAAGGGAAATAGAAAAGGGTGTGGGAACACCGCGCCCATAATATCCACCAATTCGTTTAATTGGTATGCCATCGTAATCATCGGGGATTGTGATTGCTAAATTTTTAGTGTATTCTGTACAGTTGTAGCCACCAACAAAACAACAGTTTGCGGTTTTGTTAACAGCAATATAAAATCCGTCTTTTTCTATATTATCAGAATAAAGCAAGGAGGCTTCTTCCAAAACGCAACCCGAAAGACAAAGGGTTAGACAAATTGATAATGTCATAGCTGAAAAATTTCTCACTGTTATTCACCGCCTTTATAATAATTATAGCATAAATTCATATATAAATTAATGCGAAGCATTGTATATCATCATTGCGAAAGAAGTTTTGATACACGCTGATGCGTGATGATATCAGCCCTGACGGATTGATGAGATACAAGGGCGACAAGTCGCCCTTGATGATATACCATTGCTTTCACAAGTCGATTTTTTGGTGGGGGATGGTGGATTCGTTTGCATTACTGCCCTCCGGGCAGTAATAAAGGTTCGGTTCGGTCAAGCCCTCGCCGGCAACCGTTCACCGGACGGTTGCATTTAGACTATTCGAATCCGCCACCCTTTCTCCACCAAACCAAAAACACCAGCCATTACGAGTCGTACTCTTAAGGACAGTAAAAAAGCTGTGTAGAAAGTTTCTACGCAGCTTTTAATTTTGTCTCATACCGTAACAAGCAGGACATTTTGGCGCCCAAATGTCACTTGTTAGGAGAACCTAAAACCCTTAACCTTGCTAAGCAGTTAAAGATATGATATAATAACATTATAAGAGTATTCTTACTTATGAGGTGAAGAATGAATAACAAATTTTATGACATTGCATTTAATGATTCGCTAACTTTTTATACTTATGAACTGTATTGTTCTCCCGAAAATAGAGAAATTATTAATTGCACAGAAGAGTTTTTTAATCAAGGTTTTTTAAAAGATTCTATATGGGACAAATACGCAGAGTACTCATATAAGTGCAAAGATTGCCCCCATTTTAAACACGATATAGGTTTTTATTTTGGAGATGGTCATTATACTAATGATTTTTCAACCAAAGAAACTTTTGTGATTAGTGTTAAAAACACGGAAGAATTAAATCTTGTTGTTGAAAATTTGCCAATTAACACTAAAACGATTTGGATAGGCAGTACTAAACCCATAGATTATTCTGCTCTTGAAAAACTTACCCAACTCCAAACTGTATGTATTGGACTAGGAGCAAAAGATATTCTTTGGGATATGCAAAAGACACCAAATCTCGATGTTTTAGAAATTCAATTAGGTGCTAATGCTCCTGAAATAACAGAAATTAAAAAAGCAAGGAATTTACGGCATTTATGCTTGAATATCCACACTTCTCAGATTAACAATACCGTTATTTCTACATTTTCCTTCTTGAAGGAAATGCCCCACCTTGATAGTTTGGTTATATCGGGAGTCACTACACGAGACAATAATATTGACGATTTAATCAATATACCAAAACTAAAACGGTTATGGATTTCACCTGATATTTATTCAACCGAAGATTATGCGAAGTTTGAGGCATTAAAGTTTAAAATATATGATGAATACGGAATTTACGAATACGATAAAGAAGAAGCAACAATAGAAGATGTTAGGCCACTTGGAAAAGGAAAACGATATTTTAGGTCTGAAAAATCCAAAGAAAAATTTATTGCACAATACAAAACCTTTATGCAAAAGCATCAATGAAAAAAGAGCTATGACAAAGCAAAATGTCATAGCTCTTTTTTAAACTGTCCTTTAGAGTACGACTCTTAAGGCTGGTGTTTTTGTTGGCAGTATTGAACCTAATCTATATTCTTAGTTAGGTTTTAGACTATGTGAAAACCGAAAAATCATAGAGCCGCAACGGATTTCGGTTTTTGGTAGCTGCCCAAAGCGGTCATTTTTGCTTTTGAACTAAATGTATATTCTCTATATAGACTTTCGTTTTGCAAAGAAAAATCTTTTTACCCGATCACTAAATAGGTCAGGTCGGTGAACAATTAGGAGCAGAATTATCCAGAAAGAAATACTTGAAAGAAGAAAGACTGTTAAAAGTATATGTGCCAGTTTCTGACTGTTAAGATAGGCTTCTCTCTTTGTCATAAGGAGATTGCCCTCTGCATCGGAACAACTGTAGATCACGTAGCTTGATTTAGAAGGAGATACCCACATGGAATACGTATTTCCTGTACAAAAATTCTCTGGAGAATATTGCTTTTTATACCCGTCAAAAAAACTCAATTCAAATGGCATATCATAATCTTCCGAAATCAACAGCAAATCATACGAGATGCTTCGCGTGTGATTTTGAATTTCGTAGTTACGAAAGTTACACGAAATCTGAAACAAATCATCCGGAACTGAATTGCTGTAGAAGGAAAAGGTAACAACGATTAGTAGACCAATGCTTAGGAGAATCATAACCGCAAAGAATATTGAAGCTTTCCGTTTGTTAGTTGGGATAGAATAATCCTTTTGCTCCATTCAAATCACCTCTAATTTGATTATAGCAGAAATACCATCTATTGCGGTGAATCCATGCGGTTCTGGTTAAGAGCGGATGTGGATGCAATGAAGACGAACGGTTATTTCTTAAATGACCTGCTTGCAGACCCGTTGTTTACAGACGCAAAGAACCGTGACTTTACACTGACGAATGAATCACCGGCGTGGGAACTTGGGTTTAAAGAAATGACAAGCAAGGCCGGTACACACTAGAGTTTTGAATAGAAAGGAAGTGCGGAAAATGAAAAAGGAAGTAACGCTTTACAGCGCATTCTTTCCGTTTTACGGGTTTATTTTAGCGGATTATTCGCTGGTTCCTTTATTTACGTTATTGAATTTGATTGTACTGACGACGGTGCTGTTTCTGGTGCTGAAGCTGTCAAAGGCCGAGGCAGTGGGAAAAACGGTGAAAAAATCGATTC